>JBEKCP010000308.1:0-7912 GCA_050014815.1 Thermoguttaceae bacterium
TGCCTCGTCCTCGACCCCCGCCGCCTTGTTCCAGAGCGCCAGCGCGGTCGGCTTGGCCGTCTCGGGCACGAGGCCGAAGAGCCGCGCGAACGCCTCGTTCGACAGGCCCGGCTTGATCGTATCGACGGCCGGCAGCCTGGCCGGGTTATAGGGTTGGCCCAGCATCTTTCCGAGCATCGACGTGCGGAGTTCGACGGCCTCCGACATCTCTTCGCCGAACATGTTCCGGTACTCCGCGACGTAGTGCGAAAGGATGATGTCGACACCGGGAAAGTGGAATGCCGTTCCTTCCGGCGGGAGGCCGCCCACGATCAGGCTTCGCCGTCCCACCTGAATCATGTCCGACCGGCCGCGGTAGAACATCCGCATGTAGCTCGGGCTCAGTCCGCCGCTGGCCTTCCAGAAGTCGCAATCCACCTGCCAGTCCTTGAGCTGCTCTTCGTAGGCGGCCATGAGGGCGGGCATGCGGGCCTGGGCCTGCTCCATCGTGCCTTCCACGAAGCGGGGCTTAATCAGGGCCTTGCCCCACGGCCGGAAACTGCCGATGTAGACCGAGACCATCACCGGATACAGGCCCTTCTGGAGCCGCACGAACTCGTAGTTCCGCCGATGGACGCCGCCGATATACACGTCCACGCCGTTGTGGTCGGCCTGGAGCTGGAGCAATCGCGGCCGGTCGTTCTCGATGATCGTATAGAAGAAGTTGGTCGTGTAGTACTGCCGGGAGACGGCCTCGGTGACGTCGATCTTGCCGTCGAACATGCCCTTGTCCTTCTCGTGCGAGAGCGCGCGGAAGGCATCCTCCTTACCGCCGAAGGCGATTCTCATGCCAACCTCCGGCCGGACCTTGCCGATACCGCCCTGGGCGGAAAACACGTCGTCGTTAGCCTTAAGCTTATAGCCGCCGACGTAGATCCACTCCGGCGGCATCTTGTCGAGTTCGAGCTTCGACACCGGGACACCCGGACCCGGCTTGTAGTCCAGCGCCGGGGCGATTTCGGGCGCCAGCGGGCGGTCGGCGGGCGAGGCGGGTTTGGGCGGCAGCGGGCCCGGCTCGCCCCAAAGCGCCAATCCGGAGTGCGCGACCCCGCCCAACAACAACGCGCCGTGGTAAAGCATGTCCCAACTGAACTCGCCGGTGGCGAACTCGCCGCGGAATCCGAGGATAGACTCGCTATTCTCCGACAGATACCACCGCACCTCGTTGCGAAAGGCCTCGGGCCAGGCGTCGCAGCAGAGGTCGTACGCCACGGCGACGTGCTCCAGCCGCGGTCCCCATGCCTGTTTCCCGGAGCCCGGACCCGAGGTGCGGTCCGCCATGTGGGCCTTGACGGCCTCCATTGCCCGGACCGCATAGGTCTTGTCCCCCAGAAGTTGGTACTTCAAGCCCAGCCCGACGGCGCTAGCCCCGGTAAGCACGTACTCGCCGGAGCCCGTCGCGCCCTCGAGCCTGGCCAGGGCCGCCTGCCCGAAGGGGGTCTTGGCCTTCGCGCGGAGCGCCGGCAGATCGCTCTTGCGGAAGAGCATACGCGGGTGCTCACCGGGCACTACCGGCACGAATCCGGCTCCCGCGATCTTGACCCGCGGCTTGATGAGTCCCTCGGCCTTGCCGCTGAGCGGTTTGCCCCGGTGGGTTCCCGAATAGGTCCCGTCCAACTTGCCGTCGGCGGCGCGTTTCAGGCTCACCTGGTAGACGGCCCGGGCCGCTGAGTTGCGTCGCCATTGGTCGCCCTGAATACTGACGTCCAGCGAGAGGTCGACGGTCGTCGGGGTGATCTTGCCCTCGACGACGCGGCCGAAGTGCGTGGCCCGGTTGAAGGCCGGCTCCAGGCCGGCCGGCGTCTCCCACTGACCGCCGGAAGTTCCCAGGTCGAGCGTGAGAACATGGGTCGGCTTCCCATCCTCGCCGAACGCCCCGGTGAGGCGGAGTTCCATCTGGACGTCTCCCGGCTCGGCCGGCTTGGGCCCTTGGGCGGCCGCTCCGCTACACACGACGGCGGCGATCGCCAGCGCGACCAGACCATAAGCAACCAAACCTGCACCACGATTCATGATGAATCTCCTCGGATTGAAAGAGGGGTGAAATCGAATACTCTACGGTGAAGTCACTTCTGGCAACATTCGCCGGCCGTACATCGCCGTCATTCTCCCATCGCTTCTTGTCAGCGCTCAGTCCGGGATCGATAGCCGGCTCCAAGCCAGGCCGGGGCGGAGGACGCTCCGCCCGGCCCTTGTTGACGAACGATCTCGCTACTTCTTGCGGATATCAAAACAGTAGATGCCGTCGGCGCCGCGGACGAAGATGCGGCCGTCGGCGACCACCGAACTCCAGTAGGCGCCCGGCGGGCGGTTGTAGGGGTTGGTCGGATTGATCGGCGGGGTCCATGCGCACATCTGCTTCGTGTCCTTGCCGGCGATGCTGTACATGATCTGGGGCGTCCCGCAGTTGTGGGCCGAATCCGGATGCAGCAGCACGCGATCGTTGACCCGGCTGAACCCCGGGGCGTTGGCGCCGGGGGAAGCGCCGCGCCACAGTTCGCTCCCATCCTTTGCGTTCAGCACGACCAAGGGGCCCTGATTGCTCAGGGAGTAAACATAATCCCCGGTGAGGTAACTTACGGCGTAACCGTCTTTGCCGTTTTGATACGACCAGAGTTTCTCGGCCTTGTCCTTGCCCACCTTGTAGACGGTGCAGGTGGTTCCGCTATTGACCAGGAACTTGTCCCCGACGCAGACGGCGGAACCGCCTCCCACCTGTTTGACATCCCAAACCTCCTTGCCGGTCTTGGCGTCCACGCCCTTCCCGGTGGTCGGGAAGAACAGCAGTTCCTGGCCTTCCACGACCATGCGAACCGGTTGGAACGCGGAACTCCCCAGGTCCTGCTGCCAGACCATCTTGCCGGTCGCCGGATCGCAGCCGATCCAATGCCCGTTGAAGTCGGTGGCGACGATCAGGCCAGACACCGCCTGCAACTGCGCCCCGTCCTCGATCCACATTTTCGGCATGCTGCGCTCGACGGGGTTGTCGGCGTTGTGGACGTAGATGCCCGGGTCCTTCTCCCGCGCCCGCTTCAGGATATGGAGATTGGACGTATATAGCCCCCTCTTGGACCAGACCTCGCCCACGGGGGCGGCGTATTCGGCGGTCTCCCACAACAGTTTGCCGGTATTGGCGTCGAGGCCGTACATGAAATGGCCGGTTCCTTCGACGAAGAGCTTGCCGTCGTAGGCCACCGGGGTCATGCCGGTCGGTGAACCCTTGTGGTCGGTGTAGTTCCACGCCCGGAAGGGAAGCACCGTGTGCCACAGCGTCTTGCCGGTGGCGGCGTCGATGCAGACGACGTGATCGTCGGCCATGCTGGTCCAATGACGCTTTTCCTTCTCGGCCCAGAACTTGCCAAAATACTTCTCCACGTTCGAGAGCTTGCCACAGTTGAAGCCTACGATGCTATCGTCGGTGATGCGCGGCGGATAGTAGCCGGGCGAGGCCTCGTAGTAATACTGGTACACCTTGCCCTCGTAGACGATCGGCGAGGCGCCGCCGCTCGTGAAAGTGTAGCAGGTGCCGTTGCGACCCTGAGTGGGGTTGCGTGTTGCGGTGCCCGGCCCGTGGCCGATGAGTTGCTCGCTCCGCCATACCAGCCGGGCCTGGTTCAGGTCGTCGAGGATGGGCGTGGAGATCGGCGCGGCCGTCCAATTGCCGGTCGGCCCGCTGCTCTGCGGCCAATTCTTCGTCTTGTCGAGCGCTTCGGCCTTCGCCATTTGCCCTTCCGTGAGCACTTCGCCGCCGATCGTGCCGGCGGGGCCGACGGCGCCTTCGCTAGCGGGCGCCGAACTTAAGACCACCTTCGACGTGTAGGTTCCGCTGACCTTGCCCTCGGCTGCCACGGTCAGATCCAACGTGTAGGCGTACCGAGGATCGCCGCTGCCGCCATTGACATACACGCCGGTGAGCTTGTTGCCCTCGACCTTCAGCCCTTCGTGCTGGGCGGCGAACAGATTGCGCGAGATGTAGCTCTGCACGATCCGGCCGTCGCGGGCGATCAGGCGGAAATCGATCTTGTCGCCCTTCGCCGGCTCCATCACCAGTTGAAAGACCTTGTAGACGCCGGTCGGCGTCGCGCTGGCCGGCGGCGGAAGTTTCGTCTCCTCCAGGGTCAAGGGGGCCAGCTTGCCGGACTGGCCCATTGCCGCACTCGTCATCGCCACGGCCAGCGCCGCCGCGGCCGAACTCAGACGTGAGACAATCATGCTGCGTTCCTTTGAAATCGGGGTCCAAATGAAGTGCGAAAGACACACAACGGGCTCAGTCGTCGGCAACGCCGGCGTCGGCGATTGCGTTCTGGGATGGCTCTCGGGGTGTGCGGTTGGAACCGGGGGGTCTTGGCGGGGCAATGGTGGAAGCAAGTAGGTCGGATTGCGGCGACCGCAATCCCTCATTGTGCGCCAGGCGCACGCGAAATACAATCGGAAAAGGGTGGTAGAAGTTATTATACTAGGTGGTAGTTTATTCTGCCCTCTTGCAGTTGCGATTCTCCTTGCCTACGCTGAGTACGGTCACGCCGCCGCGGCCCGCCCGCCAACGCCGACGCCCTGCCCTTCGGAGACGACACAACATGGCCGACCATCGCATTTTCAACCGTCGCAGTTTCATCCGGGGCCTGGCGGCGCTGCTGATGACCGTCTGCTTGGCACTGCAAGCCGCCGGTCAGCCCGAAGGGGACAGTCCCCGTATTGCGTGTGGTTGCCGTTGAATGGTTCGTGATCGAGGCCTTGGAGGTCGCTCATGACGAATTCGACGATGACTGCCCGCGAGCGGGTCTTCCGGGCCCTGGAGTTCAACCGCCCCGACCGCGTGCCGCGCGATCTGTGGATGGTGCCCCGCGCGGCGATGGTGTACGGCCAGGACGCCATCGACGCCTTTTGCCGCCGTTGGCCCGGCGACTTCGTCCAGGCCATGGTCGGCCGCCGGCCGCCGCTGCGGGCCAAGGGTAGTCCGGTCGAGGTCGGGCAGTACACCGACGAGTGGGGTTGCGTTTTCGAGACGGTCGTGGCGGGCATCCACGGGCAGGTGAAGGACCCGCTGGTGAGCGACTGGTCGAAGCTCGATGAGGTCCGCCCGCCGGAAGAACTGCTGGAGGTCGACGGCGGCGCGGTCCGCGACTTCTGCCGCAACACCGACCGCTTCGTGCTCGGCAGCGGCTGGGCCCGCCCGTTCGAGCGGTTGCAGTTCCTCCGCGGCACCGAGAACGTGTTGATGGATCTCGGCGAGCGATCCGGCGAACTGCGGCAGTTGCTGGGGCTCATCCATGATTTCTTCCGCAGGCAGTTCGAGATCTGGGCCGGCACCGCCGTCGACGCCCTGGTGATCATGGACGACTGGGGCTCGCAGCAGTCGCTGCTCATTTCCCCCCGCCTGTGGCGCGAATGGTTCAAGCCGCTGTACGCGGAATACGCGTCCATCGCCCATGCCGGCGGCAAGAAGCTGTTCATGCACTCCGACGGATACATCCTCGACATTTACGAGGACCTGATCGAAGTGGGCGTCGACGCCGTCAACAGTCAATTGTTCTGCATGGACCTGGCGGCCATCGGCGCCCGCTGCGCCGGACGGATCGCCTTCTGGGGCGAGATCGACCGCCAGCAGGTCCTGCCGCACGGCACGGTGGCCGACGTGCGGGCAGCCGTCGCCCGGGTGGTCGAACATCTCTGGCGGCCCGAGGGGGGCGTCATCGCCCAGTTCGAGCTCAGCGCCGACACGCCGCTGGAAAACGCCCACGCCGTCTACGAATCCTGGGAGCGATTGACGGCGGCCGCCCCGCTATCCCTAAATCCCTAAATCCCTAAATCCCTAAATCGAAGCGATCGAAGTCTTGGACCGGATCCGGCGCCGGCACGAACCGAAGTCGCGGGAAATCCTCGTGCCGCCCACCGGGGTCGTCGTCCGCGCCTCGACCGACACCCTGGCCGTCGCCGACGCCGAAATCAACCTGGCCTTGCAGTGGATCCGCAAAGAGGCCTGCAATAGGGGTCAGGGGACAGGCGAAAGCGAACTAGCCGGGGAGACAGGGAGACAAAGAGTGTTTTGCCACCTCCCCCATCTCCTTGTCTTCTTGTCTCCCCCTCTCCTTGTCTCGTTTCTCCTTCCGCCATCCACCGATGTGGCGCGTGGTCAGACCAGCCGCACGAGGAGCACTTCGGCAACGCGGTCGCTCTCGCCGACCGCAAAAAGAACCCTCAGCGGCGGAACCAATACCGCGCGAAGTCCTTCACTCAATTCAGCACCCTGCCGTGGCGCATCCTCGGCCAACTGCTGGTCGATCCTATGGACCGCCGCCGTCACCTCGTTTCGGTTGGCAGCTTGAAGCCATAGGTCGATCAACTCATCTCGCGCGGCTTTCGCCCATACGACGGTGTAGCGAGTCATTGCTGCTCTGCCATCGACAGGCGACCGAGCACTTCTTGGGTGGTGAATCGCGGCTCTTCGGAACGAAGGCGTCGTTGGGCCAGGGCAACGTCGTCGGTCGTAAACCCGTGCATCATATAGCCCAGTATTCGTCCCTCGCGGTTGCGAATTTCGACAACGTCGGCGCCCTGAGCAATAGCCCGCGCCTGTTCGTCATCGACGACGATCCTTATCATAGCCACATCCCCATTCACCCTATGATTCTCTCTGCAACTGTGAGGAATTGTACCCTCCAAACGCCGGCAACACAAGCGGTTTCCATCGGGCAGGGCGGAAGGGATCGGGGATTAGAGGAAGGCGGAGTTTTGAGATCTCGGACCTGAGATCTGCACTCCCCGCTTACCCCTTCCAGTGGATTGGTTTCTGAACACCTCCCGCCTTCCCCACATTTGAAAAAACATCCACACGATTTGTGAAAACTTGCTACTAAAAAGTGCTTGCGTGATTTGTAGATATCGAACATACGTGATTGTCAAGGGTCAGGACGACTCTGCCGGTAACTCAAAAATCGTAAGGGCTGTTCGGGTCCCCGTTGCATACCGCCGTGGAGGCACTCGATGCTACGTCCAGGGGGTGTCAAGAGAGTGAAAGGCAAGCTGGTGCCCAAGCACGGCTGCCGTGTAAACCACTTGCGCCATTCGGGGGGGTGGGGTCTCGTCGTGTAGCGAAATATTCCGAAAAATCCGGTTTTGACGCGTACCAAACGCTTGACGAATCGGCGAGAACGATTATGCTGGAAGATGGTGTGGAGGGCGGCGCGAGCAGCCTATCGGTGGTGCATTCCGGTTCCGTCGTGCCTTTTTCGCTGTCTTCTATCCGAGCCTCTATGTCGTATCGGGTCGTCTTGGGTCCTTCGTCGCAAGCCTGTAACCGCGTGCCGGGCCTTGCCGCTGGGAAGAACTAATTTATTTATCGTCTATCGCGACAGGGTCGCGAGGTAATGAAAAGGGAGAGTTGGTCATGTTGAAGCTTCACAAGGCATGGTTGGGACTGCTCATCCTCGCACTGGCCGCCACACCCGCATTGGCCGGCCCGCTCTATTGGGATCCCCTTGGCTCCGGCGGCACCGGGAGCGACACCCTGATCGGCAACCCGTTTACTTGGAGTAGTTCGACGTGGTCGGACGGGACGAATCCAGGCCAGGCATGGGCCGACACGTCCGATGCCTATTTCGGCAACGGAGGAGGCCTGGCCAGTCCCGCCACGATTAACCTGACCGGTACGGTCACCGCCAACACGCTGAACTTCGGCACCACGACCACCAGCGGGTACATCATCACGGCAGGTTCCGGCCAGGGCCTGGCGATCACCAGCGGCATCAACTTGGGCGCCGGCGCCCAGAACACGGTGATCGGCGGCGTGGACGGCAACCTGGGCATCACGCTCGCCGGCGTCAACACCTGGACCAACAACTCCGCCGGCGGCTCGCTCACCGTCTATTCCGGC
>JBEKCP010000309.1:0-7300 GCA_050014815.1 Thermoguttaceae bacterium
CGATGGCCGCGTGGTCGCTTGCGGCAGCCCGAAGAACGGGCGAGCGGACCCGCCGCTGTGAAGGGGCGCCGCCGGCCGCCTCCGCGGAAAGCCTGGGCAAGAGCCCTGTGCTCATCGGCATGAATCCTTTCTGCGAGTACCCTACGATCCGTCCGATCCCTCCGAGGCTTTTTCGGCAAAGCCCACACCAGCCCGAAGCGCAAGCGAGAGAGCCGCATTTTTTCGTCCCTCGCTTGCGCTTCGGGCTAGTGAAGCTGCTCTCGACGGGGCTTTGCCGGAAAAGCCTATGCCCTATCAAACCACGTTTACGCGTTCTTGGGAAGTAGCTCGCTGAAAAATTCCTTCAGAATTTTTTCCGGGTATAAACAGAACCCGTACTCGCGCCAGTGGAGGACCTTCTCCGCCCGCAATGCGCGTGCCACATTGGCCTGCGATTCGATGAGCCGCCGCCGCCGGTCGGCCACAAACGGCTGCAGGGCCTCGTTGATCTGGCGGATCGACTGCCACCGTTGGCGAGCATTCTCGCACGTCTGGGGCGAAAGGACCCATCGCCGCTTGGCTTCAATCAGGTCGCGAACCTCGGGCGGCGGGGGGGGATCCATTACCAACTCAGCGTGAAATACCAGGTCCCGCAATTGCCGCTGGATGCTCCGCAACTCGTCGGCCATGCCCTGCGGCGCGCCCAGCGGCAAATAGAGCGTGGCCGAGAGGACAAGGACGCCGGGCGGCTGGAGGCCGAAGAACCGCTCGATGAGGCGGTCCGTCACCTGGTCGTACTTGGCGCCTCCGATGCCGTGCAGAAAGAGGTCTCCCAGGGCCAGGCGGGCCCAGAGCGTCGTCACCAGCGCCCGCGACCGGATCCGCACGCCACGTCGGCTCCACTCGGACAAGGCTTCCACCGTCGCGGCCCCGCGAGCCGGGCCCCACGGCAGGCGGAATTCCAAGTCGCCCCGGTCCGAAACCACCAGGCCGCGATCTTCCCGGCAGACAAACAGTCGCCGCCGCCGGGGGGCCTCGGCGGTCCAAATCCACAGCGCCGCCTCGATCCAGCGCCCGTCCCGCGCCAAGTCGGGAACCGGATGCGCGGTACTGCGGATCCGGTGGGCACGGCGGAATTCGTGTACCGCCTGATTATATATTTCTTGAAACCGCTCGCACTCCGCCAACATGTGCATGACGAACCATCGGAATGCCTCCGACTCACACACCCAACTTTGCGGAACCTCCAGCGTCTGGAGCCCCCAGCGACCCTCGAGCTGATGCCGCGCCTGGGCCATGCAGTATCCCAGCCGGTCCGTTTCCCGAAGCCGGTCGATCACCATCGGCCAGTAGTCCGAGAGCAGGGGGTCCGGCACCAGCGCGGCGATCTCTTGCGCCACGCGGCGGCCGAAATCGGCAAACTGCCGTGCGTCGACAACCCGTCGCTCCTCGAAGGGGAGCGCCGGCTCCGGCTGGTCCAGCCGCAGGGATTCCCTCCGGGGAGCTTCGAGCGTGCCGCCGGGGACGGCGAGCGACGTGTCTTTGATCGTGTCGCTGTCGATGACGAGGTTCACGGCCGTCGCCGCGTGCCGTGGGGCCAGGGTGCCCAGCGCGAAGTTCTTCAACCAAACGCCGGGGTGAAAAAGCTCCGGTTGGTGGCCCGCCATGAGGATCGGGCCCCCGGGGTCCTCGGTGGCCGGCCCGACGGGGCGGTACGCGGCAGTCCACCGCCGCGCTGCGGCCAGCAGGTCGGCCCGGGCCTCTTGGGAGAGGTCGGCCAGCGACCGCCCGCCGACGTCGCACTTGGCCGACTCCGCCCTCCGCGCGACGTTGGCGGCGATCAGCCCCCCCACGTCCTCCCACGGCGGGTCCACCACCAGGGCGCGGTCCTCGCGGGGCGCGGCAAAACGGCGGTACTGGGAACTCGACATATCAGAACTCGGCGTGCACGCGGACGCTTCCAATGGCCACCGGACCGCGGTCGCTATTGTAGCCGGGATTGCCGATGAATTGGAAGTCGGGTGAAATCCACACCGCTTACTCTTCCCAGTGGAGCCTCACTGCGAAGACCGATACCGGGCCCCGGTCGCGGTTGAACGCCGGGTCGCCAACGAACTGGTAATCAAACGTGAAGTGACCGGTCTTCCCGATTGGAAAGCTGTAATATGTCTCCAGAACTTTTTCGCAGGCGTAGGTCAAGTTGCCGTCGCCGTTTAATATACCCATGCCGCCCGCTTTCAGGAATTCTATCTGGTCGCGCGAAGCGCCGGCCAGAATGCCGGCAAGGCCGAAGGTGTCGTCAGGCCGATGCCATGCCGCACCTTTGACGCTCACGCCCAGCGACGCCGACCAGTTGGCGTCGGTGTAGGTCCACCCTATTTCATGGCCGTCGTTCCAGCCCAGTCGCGAGAACATGCCGACGTTCTTTGCAAGCTCCTGTTCCCAGTTCAGCCCAAACCCGTACTTGTAGCGGTAGGCGAACGCGGCGGGTGGCACGTTCGATGCGACGCCTTGAGGGGTGTCTGGAGGCGGAGGGGTTGCCCGCAGGAGGGCAGTCGCCACTGCGAAGCTGGCAAAGTCCGCTTGGTCGAGCCAGGCCATGAACCGAATCGCCCCCGGGTGATCGTTCAGCTTCCAGCGGCGTTCGAGTTCCGTCATCATTCCCCAGGACTTCCAGAAGTCGCCACCGCTCCCGCTGGCCGGCCACATGAAAATCCGGTCGTCAGCGGTGAAACCATTGTCCGTGCCCGGCATTTGGAAAAATCCGTAGCGCAAAGCCCATTCCGGCTGATTCAACTCCACGGCAAAGCCGGTGGTGTATCCGACGCTATCCGACGGGTAATCCCACGTGAGGTTGGCGCCCATCGCATAATTCATAAACTGCAAGTGCGTGTCTTTCGCGTAGGTGTTGTTGTCGCAAATGTCCGTGGGGGTGAACCGGCCGACGGTGAAAGTCAGCCGCGAAATGTCCTGTTTGCCCGCGAGCGTGAGCGGGCCGTCGGGCACGTCCTCCTGCTCGCCGCCAAGGCCGAAGGTCTGACGAATAAACAAGCGCGCAAACATAAAGTCGGGAATTATGGTGCCGGCTTTGTAGGCGTCGGCGTCAGGAAATGCCTCGATGCCGAACGTGTGGGTCAGGCCGAAGCCCTGCCACATCAAGGCATCCGCGTGCATCTCCGCTCCACACCATAACCGCCGGCCGACAAACAAGTCCGCCGAAAGTGTTTCCTGGCGCTCGCCCAGGCGGTTCAGGCTGTTTGGGCCGGAGTATTTGGCTGGAAAGCCGGGGTCGCCCTGCGCAACGACGGTGGTTTGAGCGTGCAAATTCCAGCATTTAGTCGCGGCAGTGGTCTCGTCGTCCTTCTTTTCCACGTCGTCGGACCTCTCGCCCTCCTTCTTCTCCTCCGGCTTTGGCGACGGGGTTCCCTCTGGTGGCGGCGCAGCCTCAGCGCCCTGAACTGCCACATTTTGGGCGAACATTGGAGCACCCACCCCGTTAGCGGAAGGCGGATACACCAGCGTTCGATCCGGGAACCCTCCCGGGGCGGGGAAAGCGCCGGGGGACTGGCCCAGCGCCATAGCCTGAAAGGCCGCGACAATGATTATCAGCGCACTAATTATCCGCATTTTCTGGCCTCCCATCTGCCCGGCAGACGATGCGGAACCAATGCCGCACAGCGCGCAACCTCTTGCCCTTGCGATGGTTATGATTGATGTTGCAGCCTTGACTACCACCCATCCTGTTGGCGAAACCAAGAACGAAGTCTCCACCCTGACCGAGAAGTCTCAGTCTGACGCCTGTAACGATTATCGGTCCCGCTTTCGGTGGCCAGCCATTGTTTTTGCGTTCGATAGTGTTTTGGAATTAAGGACTTAGTGCCGTTTTGGTGTCCCTGCCGAGCGCTCCCACCGAGTACCGCTTGACGAGCCATCTTTTTCACCCCAGCCCGTTACGCATTCTCTCTCCAAGGGCATTCTGGACCCTTTGCCACGTGCCGTCCTGCCTCCATCTGGAATAATAGCCATACACTGTCTGCCAGGGGGGAAAGTTCTTGGGCAACTTCCGCCACGCACGTTCTCGATGTGTGATATACAGGATGGCATTGACCACCGCCCGCATTGACGTGCGCCGGTTCGCACCACGCGCCAAGCTCGGAGGAATGGATTGTCGCACGACTTCCCACTGGGCATCCGTCAACTCGTTCGGGTAGCTGCGGAATCCTTCAGCCATAACCCCCCCCCCCTTGGCGTCAGCGGACTTTCTCCCAACTGACGGAGATCACGCTCGGTTCGATGTTGACCCGCGACATGAGGTCTTCCAGGGCGCGGTCGTTCCGAACCACGGAGTAGATGTCGGCGATGGCGAGACGAACAGCGCCGCCCCCACGCACACCAGCGCGTTGGTCCGTAGGCCCGCCGGGTGCTGGCGGAACTGCCGCTCCATCCCGATGGCGACTCCCATTACGAGTGCGGCACCGATGTGCAGCACAAAGGTTGCAAGCTCCATGAGCGTCATGGCTACTCTCCTCAACGGCGATTGAGCCTATGTGCCGCAGTTGGGTCTCATCCAGCGCCATGACGAGATCGGTCGTGCCAACGACGCCGAGCAGCTTGCCTTCGGCGTCCACAACGTAGAGATACGCGATCGCATCTCTTGCTTGCGCCTGTTGATAACTCTGCCGCGCCTGCAAGGCGGTGCTGTCGGGCGTCAGCTTCACGCAATCCGTACTAACGTAGTCGATGACCCTCTCATCCTGCGATTCCAGGATGTCCCGGACTTTTGCGGCCTTCTCTTTGCCCAGGAGCCGCATGATGGCGTTGGCGTGTGACCACGGCAGCACGGACAACACATCGGCGGCCTGGCCGGGAGTCATGTGGTCGATAAGGCGGGCCGCTCGGTCTCGTGGCACAGCGGCGATCACGTCTCTCTGCGATTTCGGATCAAGCTCCTCCAGCGCGTCCGAAGCGCTGCCGTTCTCCAATCCGTTGAAGAGCGCAAGTCTCTGGTCATGCGTCAACTGCTCCAGGATTCTGGCCACGTCGATGGGTGGCATCTTGGCCAGTTCCTCCTTGACGACCTTGAGCCGGATGTCCCCCGCGAAGCTGCCAATCCTCTGCGGCAACGGCTCGACCAGGTTCCAGGCGATGATTTCGTCAGTGATCCGGTCCGTGATGCTCGCGGTAAAGTTGGCCAGCCATTTCAGCCCGATCCGGCGGAGCAGCGCCCGCCTGCTCACATCGACGCCGACGACAAACAAGCGGTTCTGCCTGAGAGCGAGCGCAACATCATAGACGACCTCGATTCCCCTGCCCTCAACGTCGAGAACCTTCTTGTCCACGATGTAGTCCTGTAACAGCACGGCCCCCTCAGGGGCGCTCTCTATCGATCGCACGTCCGCCGCCGCGTCGATGACCAGCGACTTGGCAGTCAAGGTGATCAGCACCAGCGGCGCGTTGGGGATCAGCACCACGGTGCCGGCCAGCAAGAGGTCGAAGAAGTAATACGCGTAGAACCAGGGGGCTTCCTTGATCTTCTGGTTGAGCGAATGCGCCCAGCCGAAAACCTCGCCGAAGGCCCAGGAGCTGGCCAGCGAGATGCACACCGCGCCCAGCAGGCCGGCGTCGAACAGGCCGATCGCCATCACGGTGCCGATGAACTTGCTTTGCGGCATGATCGCCCTGGCGGCGACGGCTGCGTCGTCGATCTCTTGCCCCTTCAACAGCGTGCCGCAAACGATGATTAGGACCATCGCCACGACCACCGTCAGGAAGGCGCCAATCGCCGTGTCCACTTTCCCGAACTTGATGTCCTTCTCTTTCAGTCCCTTGTCCACCACGGAACTCTGCTGAAAAAAGAGCATCCAGGGGGCGATGGTGGTGCCGATGTTGGCCATCAGGATGAAGGACAGTTCGGGGGTGAATCCGCCCGGCGGCAGCGTTGGGATGAAGGTGTACTTGAAAATGTCGCTGAGGGAAGGTTGGACCAGGAACGCGGCGGGAATGTAGATCAGGTTGACGACGCAAAAGACGAGGGTGATCTTCTCCCACATCCAGTATCGTCCCGAGAGGATCATCCCTCCCATAATCAGCCAGCATCCGAGGACCGTGAGCCAGGGCGGCAAGCCGAAGATGCTCAGCGCTGCGGTCATGCCGATGAACTCGGTAATCATCGTCAGCCAGTCCGTCAGAACCAGGTCCAAGAGCGAGAACCAACCCCAGAAACGCCCAAACGCCGCGAAGATCGCCTCCGCGTGGCCGCGCTTGGTGACGGCCCCAAGGCGGACCGTCATCTCCTGAACGTAATAGGCCACCGGCCCGAGCAGGACCAGGAACCACAGCAGACACAGGCCGTACTTGGCGCCGGTCGTGGTGTAGGTGGTGATCCCGCCGGCGTCATTGTCGGCGACCATGACGATGATCCCCGGCCCGGCAATGGCACAGAAGAGCCGCAGCGCCTTGACGCATCTGCGGTATGCGTAGTAGGACTTTGCCGGCAGACTCATTTTCGAGCCCGTGGGGCGACCGACGGCGACGGCCGCCACGGCGTTGGAATCATTCATGGCTTGCTACTCCTCAGGTCCTAGAACTCGGGTCTTGGGCCTAGTTTGCGGAAGGCTGCCGATTCGTAGGGTGGGACAAGCGCCGCGAGCCCCACCATCAGCCTTACGGGGTCCGCCTGCGCCCGAAGTGGCCGAGGCCAGAGCGCCCAAGGTGGTTCAGATCACGGCTTCTACCGCACACGAGGAACTCGGCGTGAGATTCCGTGGCGCGGCGAGGCTTGATGGATCAGATAGAAAGATGGTCTCGATCCCAGAGGGCGGACTGCCCGGCCGGGAACCGAGGACTTACAGACGAGGGCCCAGTGAGGGAGGGCTATGGTCGTAGCGGTACTCAGGCTCTTCAGCGAACGACGGGTGGGTAAGGAGCGGACTTGACCCGGCCCGCTCGGCGCAACGCAAGACACGCTTGGCTGCGGCCGAGACAGAGAAAAGGCCCGACCTGAGAGAACGGCTCTGCCGCACGTCGTTGGGCGATGTGCGCCGTCTTACAAAGGACGGCGAACATCGCCAAACGGCATCAAGGGCAACAAGAGAAGCCTGGAGGGGCGTCAACGCTCCAGGCCAGAAACGTCGGGGCGGGCTGTTCATTTTTTGTCCTCCTGATCTGCCCGGCCGTCTTGAAGGCTGGACGATCTCCTCCTTCCAGTCGTAATAACGGTGGCCGTGGTGGCGCTGCAAGACGCGTTCCACGGCGGCGCCGATCTTCTCCGCTTTCTTCAACTGCCCCTTCTCCACGCGCGCTTGCACCTTCTGCAACCCGG
>JBEKCP010000310.1:0-7297 GCA_050014815.1 Thermoguttaceae bacterium
GAAGTGCTGGCTGTGGATCTCGGTGGGCCAGAGGGGCTCGGGCGCGTCCGGCTGCGGAAACGTCACGCTCAGGACGCCGCGGCCCAAGGCCAGGGCGTTCTCGATGCTCCCGGCCAGCCGCGACCGGGCGTCCGGCCGGACCGTCAGCCGGTCGATCACCGCCTCGACGCGGTGCTTTCGCCGGCGGTCGATCTCGGGCGGCTGGTCGAGCGAATAGGTCTGCGAGTCGATGCGGACCCGCACGTAGCCCGCGTGCCGCATCTCCTCCCAAAGCGTCTCGTAGTGCCCGCCCACTTGGATCTCCAGCGGGGCCATCACGTAGAGCTTCGTGCCCGCCGGGTGAGAGAGCAGCTTCTCGATGATCTCGTCGGCCGACTGCGTGGCGACGGGCACGTCGCAGGCCGGGCAATGCGGCTGGCCCAGTCGGGCCACGAGGATCCGCAAGTAGTCGTAAATCTCGGTCACCGTGCCGACCGTGCTCCGCGGCGTGTGCCCCGCGTGCTTCTGCTCGATCGCGATGGCCGGCGAAAGACCCTCGATGTGGTCCACCCGCGGCTTCTGCACTTTATCGACGAACTGCCGGGCGTAGGCGCTCAAGCTCTCGACGTAGCGGCGCTGGCCCTCGGCGTAAATCGTGTCCATGGCCAGCGAGGTCTTGCCGGAGCCGCTCGGGCCGCAGCAGACGGTCATCCGGTCGCGAGGAATGTCGACATCGACGCCCTTGAGGTTGTGTTGCCGGGCCCCGCGGACCTTGATGGCCCGGGCCAACTGAGGTCTCCCCTCTCCCTCCGGGAGAGGGGCCGGGGGTGAGGGGAATCGAGCTTTGCGTGGCGCGCCCTCACCCCCTGCCCCTCTCCCGGAGGGAGAGGGGAGACTGAGGAACCTCCGCAGCACCTGGCCGGTGTAAGATCGCTTGTGTTGGGCGAGTTGTTCGGGCGTGCCGACGGCGACAATTTCTCCGCCCCGCTGGCCCCCTTCCGGCCCCAGGTCGATGATCCAGTCGGCCGTTTTGACGACCTCCGCATTGTGCTCGACGACCAACACCGTGTTGCCGGCGTCGACGAACCCGTGCAGGACCCGCAAGAGGAGTTGGATGTCGGCGAAGTGCAGGCCGGTGGTCGGCTCGTCGAGGAGGTAGAGCGTCCGGCCGGTGCTCCGCTTGACCAGCTCGCGGGCGAGCTTGATCCGCTGGGCCTCGCCGCCGGAGAGGGTGGGCGAGGGCTGGCCCAGCTTCATGTAGTCCAGGCCCACGTCGTGCAGCGTCTGGAGTTTCGACGCGATGGCCGGGATGTTTTCGAAGTGCGTCAGGGCCTCCTGCACGTCCATTTCGAGCACTTCGGCGATCGACCGGCCCTTGTAGCGGACCTGGAGCGTCTCGCGGTTGAAGCGGTGGCCTTCGCACACGGGACAGGCTACCCAGATGTCGGCCAGGAAGTCCATCTCGAGCCGGGTGGAGCCGTTGCCCTCGCAGGCCTCGCAGCGGCCGCCGCGGACGTTGAAGCTGAAGCGGCCCGGCGGGTAGCCGCGGGTGCGTGCCTCGGGCAACTGCGTGTAGAGCCTGCGGATCTCGTCGAAAACCTTGATGTACGTGGCCGGGTTGGAGCGGGGCGTCCGCCCGATCGGCGACTGGTCGATCGCGATCAGCTTGTCCAGGTGCTCCAGGCCCTCGATGCGGTCGTGCTCGCCGGGGTTGCCGACACGGCCGTTGAGGTCGCGGCCGAGGGCCTCGACCAGGATGTCGCTCACCAGCGAGCTCTTGCCCGATCCCGATACGCCCGTCACGCACACGAACACCCCGAGCGGGATTTCCACGTCGAGGTTCTTGAGGTTGTTGTGCCTCGCGCCGCGGACGACGAGCCGGCCGCGGCCCAGCTCCCTCACCCCCTGCCCCTCTCCCGAAAGGAGAGGGGAGACGGGCCGGCGGACGGCGGGGACCTCGATCCGCAGCCGGCCGGAGAGGTACTGGCCCGTAACACTCTCGGGCTCGGCGGTAAGGGCGGCCAGGGGGCCGGCGGCCACGATGCGTCCGCCGCGGACGCCTGGCCCCGGGCCGAAGTCGACCAGGTGGTCGGCCGCGCGCATCGTATCTTCGTCGTGCTCGACCACCACGACCGTGTTGCCCTGGTCGCGGAGGCGGGCGAGCGTCGCCAGCAGTTTGTCGTTGTCGCGGGGGTGCAGCCCGATCGACGGCTCGTCGAGAATATAAAGTACGCCGACCAGCCCGCAGCCGATCTGGCCGGCCAGACGGATCCGCTGCATCTCGCCCCCGGCCAACGTCGGCGAGGTCCGCCCGAGCGTGAGGTAATCGAGCCCGACGTTCTCGAGAAACCTCAGCCGCTGGCGGATTTCCTTGAGCGCCTCGACCGCAATGGCCTGGCCGGTGGCGTCCAACTCCAAGGCCGAGAAGAACTCCCCAGCCTGGACGATGCTCAGGGCGCAGACGTCCGGCAACGACCGCTCGGGCTGGTCCTGGAAAGCGGGCGAAGCGGTCCGGATGGTCACGGCCGCGGCCTGCGGGTTGAGCCGCCGGCCCCCGCACCGCCCGCATCCCAGGATCCGCATGTACTTCTCCAACTGCCGGCGCTGGGGCCGGCTACGGGTGGTGCGGTACTGCGAGAGGAGCTTGGGGATAATGCCCTCGAAGGTGCCGCCCCACTTGTAGCCGGACGGCCCGCTCCGCCAGGTAAACGTGACGTGCTCCTGGCCGGTGCCCCAGAGCAGGGCGTGCCGGAGCTTTTCATCGAGTTCCTCCCAGGCGGTTTCCAGGACGGTGCCCGGCTCCAGGCCGTACTTCCGCTCGAGGGTCTCGGCCACGCCGCGGAAGATGTGCCGCCGCCAGCGCCCCATATCGCGCCACCCGCCCACCAGTTCGATCGCGCCCTGCTGGAACGAGCGGCCCGGGTCGGGAATGAGCCGCTCGGGGTCGAACGTGTAGATTTGCCCCAGGCCGCTGCACTCGGGGCACATGCCCTGCGGATTGTTGAAGCTGAACAGTTGCGGACTGGGCGGCTCGAAACTCAAGTTGCAGTGGGTGCAGGCGTAGTGGGCGGAGAAGGGGATGTCGGCGATTTTGGATTTCGGATTTTGGATTTTGGATTTGTTTGAGATTTCGGATTTGGGATTTGAGATTTCATTTTTCCCCGCTCCACCTTCCGCGTCCTCCGCGACCACCAGGTTCCCCTCGCCCAACCGCAGCGCCAGATCGACCGCCTCGGCCAACCGCGGGCGGACCTTCGGCCCGGCGACCAGGCGATCGACCACGACCTCGATGTTGTGACGCATCTGGCGGTCCAAGGCGAGATCGTCGGTCAGCCGGACCACGCTGCCGTCGACCCGGGCCCGGACGAAGCCCTGCTTCAAGAGGTCCTCGAAGAGGTCGCGGTACTCGCCCTTCTGGCCGCGGATGAGGGGTGAGAGCACGAGGAACCGCGCCCCCGCCGGCAACGCCAGGATCCGCTCGATGATCTGCTCGCGGGTCTGGGCGGTGATCGGCCGGCCGCACTGCGGACAGTGCCCCTTGCCCACCCGGGCATAGAGCACCCGCAGGTAGTCGTAGATCTCGGTGATCGTGCCGACGGTGGAGCGGGGGTTCGTGCCGCTGGATTTCTGCGAGATCGAGATCGAAGGGCTCAGGCCGGCGATCAGATCGACATCCGGCTTGGGCATCTGGCCGAGGAACTGTCGGGCGAAGCTCGACAGGCTCTCGACGTATCGCCGCTGCCCCTCCGCATAGAGGGTGTCAAAAGCCAGCGAGCTCTTGCCCGACCCGCTCACCCCCGTAAAGCATATCAGCCGGTTGCGGGGGAGGATCAGGCTCACGTCCCGCAGGTTGTGTTCGCGGGCTCCCCGGATCAGAATGTCGGAATCAGGCATGAGCGATGGTACGGGGCCGAAACAATGCCAGAGGGGCGGACCGGCCAAGCCAGCGAAGCCGATGGCCAAGCGAAGGTCATGGATCGCCGACAAGGCGGCCAAGGTAAGATGGCAACGAAAGGGCCTGAAAGTTGCCAGCTACTGCGGCTTGTCGCTTCCATGCACGCCTTTTTGGCCAAACGTCAAAGACGTGCCTTTGACGCTTCTGTGGGGCGGGCTCGTAATTCTACAGGCAGTCAACTGTGCAATGGCATCTCCCTGGTGAAACACCAAATCAAACGGTCCAAGATTGACAATTTCCAGTACGATATTTCCAGCCCAGGTAGAATGGATAGTTGGCGCGGTTAGGTGAACCACCATCCCGGTTCGCGCTTTTGTGCTTTTTCCCTCGACGAAGCAAATGAGGTCCGCGTTTACTTCGGGTGTTCCAACCTTTTCGATGGTCGGCCAAAGAAGAAATCCGAATGGTCTAACCACAATTTCACTTCCTCGTCTTCACTTCCTCGTCGCATTACAAGGAAGTCTGCCCCGTCGCTATACTCAGGCGGACGGACGGTATATTCTTTGGCGAAAATATCAAACTTATACTTCCCGACGTGTAGCTCGGGGCGCGATTTGCCGGAGGTATCTTGGGTCTTTGCAAATCCCTCAATATCCCAAATCTTCGCGTCCTCGATCTTGCCCAAGTGAAGATCAAGAGATGTCGCGTCAATTTTCCCCGGCCGAGGCTCCACTATGAGCCGGCCGGTGTCGATTGCCCAAGCTAAATCGCGGTCGGATAGAAACATTTTGCCTCACACGTCATCGTCGGCTGGAACCAGGTCATCCATCGAAATGTGAATAATGTCAGCACTTGGGACCTCGACCACAATCCACCCATCTTTCAGTTCACGTATCGTTCGACAAAGGACGAATCCCTCGATCGTGATACCATAAGGTGGATCGTCAGGGGAAAGCGGCTTCTTGTTCTCATCCCGAAGATATTCAAAGTGTGCTGTTCCGACCAAGCGCCCCTCATTCCCCCCTTCGTAGGTAAGACGGGGGGAAAGCTCTAGCGTAAATGTTCGCTCATTGGTGAAAGCACCCCGTTCGATCTTGCACCCAATGCAGTAATACTCCCTCATTTGATTGTCTCCTTTCCCTGTACAATCATATACATCCCTGCGTTCGAGGGACCCCAGCATGCGCTGCCACAAAGCGCATAAGCGCCGCTCATAAAAGGTGTTGCGTCTACACACACTTGGGGCAGTAGACAGGTCTTAGCATAGAAAACGGTTTCCATCCTGTCAACAGGGTTGCTGGAGTTTACTACTGGCGTCAACCATCCGCATCGGCGAGGAACCTCAAACTGGCGCACTACCACGGCGGGAATGCAGCCTGCGGCTTCGCAGGCCAACTTCGAGGTTCGCGGCGGTTGCCGCTCCCGGGGCGGTGCCTGATAATGGCATGATGCAGACAATCTACCTGGATCATAACGCGGCCACGCCGATCCGGCCGGAGGTCGTCGAGGCCATGGCCCGGTGCCATGCGGCCGTCCATGCCAACCCGGCCAGCCAGCACCAACCGGGGCAGCAGGCCCGCCGCCTCCTGGAGGAGGCCCGGGGGCGGATCGCCGAGTTGCTCGGGGCCGATCTGGCCCGCCGCCACGGCGACCGTCTGGTCTTCACCAGCGGGGGCACGGAGGCCAACAACCTGGCGGTGCTGGGGATTTCCCGCGGCCGGGGGAGCGGGCCGGGCCAAATCGTCGTCTCGGCCATCGAGCATGCCAGCGTGCTGGAGCCGGCCGAACACCTGTTGGAAGAAGGGTGGCGGGTCGATACGCTGGGCGCCGATCCCGACGGCGTCGTCCGCACGGACCACCTCGACCGCCTCTTGCGACCCGAAACCCGGCTGGTCAGCGTCATACTGGGCAGCCAGCAGACCGGGGTCCTTCAGCCCGTGGCCCAAGTGGCCGCCGCATGCGCCCAGGCGGGCGTGCCGCTGCACACCGACGCGGTGGCCGCCGTCGGCAAAGTGCCGGTTCACTTCGGCAGGCTCGGCGTGGCCGCCATGAGCGTGGCCGCCCACAAGCTCCAGGGGCCGCCGGGCATCGGCGCGCTCGTGCTGCGGCACGACGTGCCCCTGGCGCCCATCCTGTTCGGGGGGCACCAGGAGGACGGTCTTCGGGCAGGGACCCAGGCCGTGGCCCTGGCGGTCGGCATGCAGACGGCCCTGGAGCTCCGGTGCCGGGACCAGGAGGCGCACACCGGGCGGCTGACGGTCCTGCGGGACCGGTTCGAGGCCGGCCTTTGTGCCGGCTATCCCGGCCTGGTGATCCACGGGTTGGCGGCCCCCCGGCTGCCCCACACCAGCAACGTCGCCTTCCCCGGCCTGGAGGGGCAGATCCTCCTGCTGGCCCTCGATATGGCCGGCGTGGCCTGCTCGGCGGGCTCGGCCTGCGCCAGCGGCTCGACCGAATTGTCGCCCACGCTCCGCGCCATGGGCCTCTCCAACGAGATGGTGGCCAGCTCGCTCCGCTTCAGCCTCGGCAGCACCACCACCGAGGCCGAGGTCGATGAGGCCGTCCGCCGGATTCTCGACGTCTGCCGGCAATTGCGGGGCTCGTAGACTGGCCGGAGAACTGGTATACTCTCTCATCCAGGAGACTAGATAGACGTGCGTGATTCCGGGAGGAAAGCCCCCGGACTGCGTCCGGGGGTTGCGGCGTAACGCGGGGTACCAAACCTCCCGGAATCGTGCAAGGCTATTTAGGCGAGGGAGCCACCATGGCCGAGAGCGTCGTGACGATCCCGTTGCGGGGGCAGCCGCTTGCGCGGAGTCCGCGACTGGATGACGACGGCCCCGCCGCCATCGGCCATTTCTTTGCCGGGCGGGAGAACCTGTTGGTGGAACCGGCCGTCGAGGGCGTGCTCCAGCGCCGTGCGGCCGCCTGCAATCCCCTGCTGCTCTACGGCCCCAGCGGAACGGGAAAGTCGCACCTCGCCCGGGGAATCGCCGCGGCCTGGCGGAGCCGGTATCCGGGCCAACGGATCGTCTCGACCACGGCGGTCGATTTCGCCCGCGAATTGGCCGAGGCGATCGAGGCCCAGGCCGTCGAGGATTTTCGCGCCCACTGGCGAGGCGCCGCGCTGGCGGTCTTCGAGGACGTGACCGACTTGGCCGGCCGCGACGCCGCCCAGGAGGAAATGATCCGGACGCTTGATGTCCTCCTCGAGCAGGAGGCCCAAGTGGTGCTGACCGCGCGGTCGGACCCCGCCGAGTTCCGCGCGCTCGACCCCGCGCTCCGAAGCCGGCTGGTAGACGGCCACTAGGTGCCTCTCAGTTCTCCCTGCAATTAAGAACGGCGGGCCATCCTTCGCGAATGGAGCAGTCTACGGCACCTCGATCTGGCCGAGCCGATCCTGGATCGATTGGCCCACGGGCT
>JBEKCP010000311.1:0-7295 GCA_050014815.1 Thermoguttaceae bacterium
GATTAGGGATTAGGGATTAGGGATTGGGGAAGAAGGCGCAATGCAAAATGAAGAATGAAAAATGCAAAACTCAAAATGGGTCGCCCCGGCAATTTGCAATTTGCAATTTGCAATTTGCAATCCTAATCCCTAATCCCCAATCCCTAATCCCCCTGATTCTCCTGGCGGCCTGCGCCCTCGCCGGCCCCCGGGGAGCTTCCGCCGACGACGACCTGGAATCGCTCCAGCAGAAGGCGATCGCGGCGGCGGTCGAGCACGTCGCCCCCTCGGTCGTCCGCATCGAGACGGTCGGCGGACTGGAGCGGGTCAAGACGGTGCTCTTCGGCACCGGGCCCACCACCGGACTGGTCGTCGATCCGCAGGGCTATATCGTTTCCAGCGAGTTCAACTTCATCAACAAGCCGGCCTCGATCCTCGTGCGACTCCCCGACGGCAACCGAAAACCGGCCAAGCTCGTCGCCACCGACCACAGCCGGAAGATCGTGCTCCTGAAGATCGAGGTCGATCGGCCGCTGCCGGCGCCGGAGGTGGTTCCCGAGGCGGAAATGCGCGTCGGCCAGTGGTGCATCGCCGTGGGCCGAACGTTCGAGGACGACGGGACGAACCTCTCGGTGGGCATTCTCAGCGCGGTCGGGCGGATCTGGGGCAAGGCCCTCCAGACCGACGCCGCCGTCTCGCCCAACAACTACGGCGGACCGCTGGTGGACATCCGCGGCCGCGTCCTCGGCGTCCTGGTGCCGTTGTCGCCCCAATCCGCCGACGAGATCGCCGGTTATGAATGGTACGACTCGGGCATCGGCTTCGCCGTTCCCCTGGAGCAGATCCGCAAGATGCTCCCGGTGCTCCGCAAGGGCGAGGACCTTCGGCCCGGCGTGGCCGGGTTCCTCATGCAGGCGCGGAACCTGTACGTCGGCGACACGGTGATCGCCTCGTGCCGGGCCCGCTCGCCCGCCGACAAGGCCGGCTTCAAGTCGGGCGATCGGATCGTCGAAATCGACGGTCGCAAGGTCTCGCGCTCCGCCGAGGTGAAGCAGGAGATCAGCCGCCGCTATGCGGGCGAAAAGCTGCACTTCGCCGTCCTCCGCGGGACCGAGCGGGTGGAGCGCGACGTGGAGCTGGCGGCCGTCCTCGCGCCGTTCCAGCATCCCTTTCTCGGCATCCTGCCCGAGCGCGACGCGCCCGGCGGCGCGGCGGCCGGCGTCGGCGTCCGTTACGTCTACCCGCAGAGCCCCGCGGCCGCGGCCCGGCTCGAACCCGGCGACGTGATCGTCTCGCTGGGCGGCCAGAAGGCCGGCGGCCGCGACAACCTCCTGCACCAGGTCGCGGCCCTGGAGATCGGCCAGGAGATCGAGATCGAGGTCCGCCACGGCAACGAGCCGCGCCGCGTGAAGGTGAAGCTGGCGGGCCAGCCGGAATCGCTCCCGCCCGCGGACCTCCCGCCGGGACGCCCCGCGAGCCGGGGGCATCAGCCCCCGGATGAAACGGCCGCGGCGGCCAAGCCGGGCGTCGTCCCGCTCCGCGTGCCCGAGTTCAAGAACGAGGCCTGGGCCTGCCTGCCCGACGGCTACACCCCGGGGGCCGCCTGCGGGCTGGTCGTGTGGCTCGACGCCGCTACGGCGCCCAAGCAGGCGGATCTCGTCGCCCGCTGGAAATCGGCGTGCGACCGCTGGGGCGTGGTCCTGGTAGTTCCCAAGGCCGCCGCCGAGTCCGGCTGGCGGCCCGACGAGGCGGCCTTCCTGGAGAAGCTCATCCGCCAGGTCCAGGCCGACTACACGATCGATCCGACCCGCGTGGCGGTCGGCGGCCGCGGTCCGGGCGGAGCGCTCGCCTATGTCGCGGGCTTTCACAGCCGCGATCTGGTCCGCGCCGTGGCCGCCATCGACGCCGCCATGATCCTTCCCCCGCCCGAATCCGACCCGGAACACCGGCTGGCCGTCTATGCGGCCTCGGCCAAGAAGTCGCCGCTGGCGGCGGCCATCGCCCAATCCGTCGTCCGGCTCCGCGAGGCCAAGGTGCCCGTGACGGAGAAAGACCTCGGCGACGAGCCCCGCGACCTGAAGCCCGACGAACTGGCGGAGCTCCTCCGCTGGATCGACATGCTCGACCGGATATGAAAGGATTCGGCGTTGGAAGACGTCCAGGGCTATAGCCTGCGGGATATCATGGCCACGTACCGGAGGAGGCACGAGTTGCCCGGCTTCCGCCTCGTCCTGGACTGGTTTGACGAGGCGTGCCGGGAGTTGGGGGAGTTGCATGCGGCGGGCGTGGTCCACCGGGCCATCTGCCCCGCCAACGTGCTGGTCGGCCGGGACGAGCGGATCCGGATTGCCGCCGCGGCCGCGGCCGCCTTCGCCCGCCCCCCGGATACCACGGCCGGCGGCGCGGAGTCGGAGGCCGCCGCCTACCTCGCCCCGGAGCAGCGCGACGGCCGCAGCGTTGATCGCCGGGCGGACATCTACAGCCTGGGGGTCACCTTCTACGAGCTGCTGACGCTGGTGTATCCCGTGGCGCTGGTCGGCTCGGGGATTGCGCCGCGCGGTGCTTCGGCGATCAACGCGACGGTGCCGCCCGCCTTCGACGCGATCCTCGATCCGATGCTCGCCCCCCGGCCCGACGACCGGGTTTCGAGCACCGGGGAGATCCTCGCGGCCGTCGGGCGGCTGCGGCTCGCACCGGGCGGCGGCCTGCCGCCACCCGCCGGGCTATCGCCGGGCCGACAGGGGAATGGTACAATGCCGGCTGGCCGCCCGGTGTCCGCCACGGTCCCCCGCCTCGGGCTGATTATCGCCGGCGCCGTGGTCGGCGCAGCCGCGGGGGCGGGGGCCAGCTTCCTCTTGGATATCCACGTCCTCACGGCCGCCGTCGTCGGTTCCGTCGTCGGGGCCGCAGTCGGGTGTTTCGTCAATCCCAAGGTCTGAAAGGAGTTCTCCGATGCACTGTCTTACCTCGGCCTCGATCCGCACGCATTCACTCCGCGGTCGCGCCGCGCCGCTGGCGGCCACTCTTCTGGCGGCGGGGCTTGCCCTCTGTGTCGTCAGCGCATATGCCCAGAACGATCCCAAGCAGACGCCGAACAAGGCCGAGCATGAGCGGATCCTGCGCCTCGTCCAGTCGATCCGATGGCAGAAGGGGCCCTCGGTCGGGAAGCTCGGCGACGTGGCTGAAATCAAGATCCCCGAAGGTTACGAACTGACCGACCGGGCGGGGGCCGCCGCCTGGGCCGAACTGACCCAGAACGTCGAGAACCCGAACGACCTCGGCGTGCTCAGGCCCACCAGCCAGGGAGAGTGGTTCCTTATCTTCATGTACGACGATTCAGGCCACGTGCCGGACGCCGAAAAGACCCAGCTCGACGCCGAAGCGATCCTCGCGTCGCTCAAGGCGGGGAACGACGAGGCCAACAAGATCCGGCATTCCAAGGGCTGGGCCGAGCTCTCGATCGTCGGTTGGATCCATCCGCCCGCCTACGAAGACGCCACCCACCACCTGGTCTGGGCCATCCGCGGCAGCAGCGGCGGCGAAGACATAGCCAACTACAACACCCGCATCCTCGGCCGCACCGGCGTCATGTCCGCCAACCTCGTCGTCGAGCCCCGGGAAATGGAGCAGGTCGTGCCTACCGTCCAGACGCTCCTGACGGGCTTCGATTTCTCGTCCGGTCATAAGTACTCGGAATGGCGGTCGGGCGACAAGCTGGCGGCCTACGGCCTGACCGGCCTGATCACCGGGGGCGCCGCGGTGGCCGCCGCCAAGACCGGCCTGCTGGCCAAGCTGGGACTCGTGATCGCCAAGGCCGGCAAGGCCATCGTCATCGGCATCCTCGCCCTGGCGGCCGGCCTCTGGAAACTCTTCGCCCGAATCTTCCGCGGGAACCGGGCCGCCGAGTAATGCACCTGTTCCTCAGCGACGTCGAGTGGCTGTTCGTCATTCTGCTGGCCATCTACCTGGCGGAATGCGCCTGCTGGTTGCGTCGCAAGGCCGTCTGCTTCTCGCTCGTGGCGCGCCGGCACTATCCGCTCCGCTGGCCGCCCTTCCTGGGCAACGCCGACGCCGGGCTGGTCTTCACCAATCCGCTGCCATGGGCGACCGCGTGGGTCTGCGAGCCGTGGCCCCTGGCGATCGGGCCCGAGGGTGTCTGCCTGCCTCGGGGCCCGGCCAGCCGCTTCGTGGCCTTCGAGGCCGTCCGCTCGGCCCGCGGCGAGGACCGCGAGGTCCGTTCGGATGGGATGTGCCTGGCCGAGACGGCCTCGCCCGAGCATGCCCGGCGGCTCGCCGCCACCCTGGCCGAGATCGCCGGGGCCGCGCCCGGCGACCGGCCGCAATTGGTCGAAGACAAACTGAGGGCATCGACCGACCTCGACGCCGTCGCGGCCCGCGTCGCGGAGCTCCGCAAGCTGGGCCGCCCGCTCCGCGCGGCGTCGGTGGTCTTCTTCGTCTATGTTTTCGGGCTCGGCCCGCTGTTGTACTACGGCCCTTTTTCCTCGTGGCGCGTGGTGTGGAGCTACCTGGCGTGCCTGCCCGTGTTCTGGCTCCTGACGATCGCCGAGTACCTGGCCTGCCGCCGGGCCCTCCTGGAGGAGCCTCGCGGCAGGCGTTGGCAACACGCGGCCATGCTGGTGTTGTCGCCCGGCGCGGCCATGCGGGCGGCCGAATCGTTGTTTCGCCCGGGCCTGGCGGAGTTCCACCCGCTGGCCGTGGCCGCCGCCCTCTCGTCAAGACGCGCCACGATGGCGATGGCGAAGGCCGCTTTGTTGGAACTCGACAACCCCCTCCCCTCGGATCTGCCGGACGATCC
Organism: Thermoguttaceae bacterium; assembly: GCA_050014815.1. Taxonomy (GTDB): domain Bacteria; phylum Planctomycetota; class Planctomycetia; order Pirellulales; family Thermoguttaceae; genus JBEKCP01. The sequence continues at coordinate 4,796 of JBEKCP010000311.1, forward strand.
GGCGGCGCGGCGGGTGGACTGGTGGTTCCGCGAGCGGCTCTTGGAGAATTTCCGCCGGGCGCTGGGCCGCATCGCGATCGACGCGGCGGCGCTGGCGGCGCCGCCGGCGCCGTTGGAAGATGCCCGGTCGTTCTGCCCCCGCTGCCACAATCAGTTCGTCGCTCCGGCAGGAACGTGCCGCGACTGCGGCGGCATGCCGTTGAAGCCGTTACCCCTCGGCCGTGGACGATAAGCCCGTGACGGTGGCCATGTTCGACGACCCTAAGAACCCGCGCCAGGCGCACTTCTTCACGATGCCGCCCTTCGCTTAGCGCTGTGCCGTCATCTGGTGCCTGGCTGACGGCTGTTCCATCCGAGTCACCACCCGAATTGCGGGGGTTGCCAAGAACGTGATCCAAAAGCTAACCCGAGGCCTGGGTAAAGCAGCGATGAGGTACCGCGATGGACGGTGCCCTGCCCGTGGCCGCAAGTCATGCTCGCCGGGCTATTCGCGTTGAGGATCGGTTCCTTCGGCCGCGTCTCACGGCTTCGTGACCGCAAACGTCACGGAGACCGGCGGCGCCGGCTCGACCGCGTCGCCCGTCCGGCGGCCGATCTGATAGGCAGTGATCTTGCACGCCATCGGGAACTGGGCCTTCGTGGGCACCTCGGAGACCTTCAGCCGATTGCCCTCGACCACCACGGGCCCGTAGTCCACCTCGTAGTAGACCGGCAGGCCGGAGCTGGCCTTGCCCGCCAGCGTGCAGCCCTCGGCGTCGGCCTTGAGGTCGGGCACGGCGGGAAGGTCGATCGTCTGCTTCGTCCCTTTGACGCGTGGAAAGGCGATGCCGCCCCAGCGCGAGGTGGCCCGATAGGTGTCGTCGCCCGGATGGAAGGCGCAGATGCTGGTCCCGGCGCCCTTGCCGACCGGCTGGCGGAGCAGCCGGAACGTGTCGGGCCCGATCCGCACGACCGGCTCGCTCGGCTTGGTGCGGTAGACGAAGGGCTGCGGGGAATGCCCCAGCGGCTGGCCGGCGATCTTGCCGCCGAACTTCTCGGGGCCGACCGCGAGCCACTCCGACTTCACGCGGAAGGTCCAGCCGTCGCCCTCGTCGAGCCACTCGCCCTTGGGCATATCGATCGCCTGGTGCTTGCCGAGGTTCTTGTGGAAGGCGGCGGTGGCGTCGGCCGTCTCCTTGTCGTAGTGCCAGAATGCCTTGGCCTTGTCGCCCGCGTAGTCCGCATACGGCGCGGCCGGGTGCTTGGGATTGCAAAGGTCGCTGTCGCTCAGCCAGCCGCTTTCGGCCTTGAGCGGCAGTGCGCTCACCGGGCCGTTGCCCGGGGGCAACTCCGCGGGAAGCCGGTACTGGGCCGTCTTGCGGAGGAACATGGCCACGTAGCGGCCCAGCTCGGGCGCACCGTGGAAATGGTCGTCGCCCGGGTGTACGGCCATCGACATCAGTTGGTTCGGGTCCTTCTCGCGGAACTTCAGGAGATCCTTGCGGACATAGATCCACTGGGTCTCGCGGCCCCACTCGGGATCGATGCCGGTCGAAGGCCCGTAGGTCTCCAGTTGGCCGTTGATGGCCACCAGGGGCACGCCGGCGAGCGTCGCGTCGGGCGGCATGCAGTCCTTCTGGTGGAAGTTGCCGCTTTTGATGTGGACCACGGCCGCCACGCGCTCCGGCTTCCAGTAGGCGACGTTGCGACAGAAGATGCCGTTGGTCGAGTGGCCGGCGGTAATCCAGGGGACGCGGCGGATTTCGGGGTGGCCGGCGGCCTTGGACACTGCGTCCAGGGCGGCCAAGAGCCGCGGGCCGGCACCGCTGTCGGTCCAATAATTGAACGTGCCCAAGCCCTCGCAGCGGAGGATGGCAATGCCCGCCTCCGCGCAGGCCCTGCGGACCTCGGGGTCCACCTGGAGCTCGCCTTCGATGCCGAGCGTCTGGGAGATGTACAGGCCGCGGAGCGTGTTGCACTCCGGCGGAATCCAGACCGAGACGTAGTTCCGCCGGGGTGTTCCGCTGCGGTCGACGCTCTCCTCGAATGGGATTCGGTACTGCCACAACGCCGCCTGGGCAGCCGCCGTGAAGGCCAGCATCGCGGCCAGGGAGCAACCGATGAGGGCTCGCTTGGACGACCGCCACACTACAATTCGCAGGAGACTCCGAACGGGATGGTTCATTTTTGATCCTTTCCTAAACTAAGGGCTGGCTCTTACCAGGCGTCGGTGCGGAAGGGCGAGGCGGGCAGGCCCTCGCGGTTGTAAAGATTGCTCTCCTGCGGGTTGTCGGCCCAGGCGTAGCGGACGGCGATCGGCCGCGGGACGGCCGGGCAGGAAAGAACGACCGTGTTGCCCTCGATCCGGGCCGTGGCCCAGGCGAACTTGCGGTCCTCGCCGGCCAAAGCGAAGCCGGCCGGCGGTCCCCCCTTGGCCACCAGCCCGCCGCCGACGTGCGCGAAGCGGAGCTTGACCTCCGCGCCGGCCAACTCTGCACCAGTGAACATCGGGCCCATCGGC
>JBEKCP010000312.1:0-7290 GCA_050014815.1 Thermoguttaceae bacterium
GTTGTCGCCGGGCTCCGTCGCCGTGTAGCGACCGCCGAGCTTGCGGAAGATCGCGTCGTCCAGGCCGTCCGGCCTGCCGGCCAGCGGGGAAAGCGTCGTGGTGAACTTCTTCTCCAGTGTCGGCAGATTGCCTGCCGCGTCTTTCTTTCCCTCCGGGTCCGGGGGGGGCTGAACGAACTCGCCGAGAACCTGGGCCCCCTGGAGCTCGACCTTCTCGATGTTCCCCTTGTCCAACTCTTGGCGAAACTGGCCGTAGGTGATCTTCGACCGCGGCTCGTTATTCCTGGCGAAATAGACGACCGCAAGAACCGCCCCCAGCACCAGGAGCATCCACCAGGGCGATGCGTTGCGGCGTGGCGGCGGGAGTTTCGGGGGCGGCCCCCCCGGGTCGGGTGGTGTCTTGCCCTGGATCGGATTGGACATGTACGAATTCTACGCCATTACCGCCCCTGTTGCGAGGGAGCCCCCGACCCCGGATCATTCGCCCTACCCCAGGATCCGGTTCCACCGCTGGCGGTTCCAGGCGATCTTCTCGGAGAGCGACATTTTCGAGAAGTCCGGCTCGCCGGCCGCCGCGACCAAGCTTCGCTCGGTGCCCGGCTTCGCACCGCCCGACGGCCGAGCCGGGCTCGATCCGCCGTAGGCCGTGGCCCGATCGCTCATCCGCAAGTCGTCTTCCAGACTGCGATAGGGTCGCAGTCCCAGCCGGGCCAGGGCCGCATGGTACGACCGGACGGCCTCGACCGGCCCGAGCTGGTCGTCGGCCACCGCACGAAGGTGCTCGATGAACGTCGGCTGGTGCTCCGAGTTGTTGATCATCCGGCCGTAGAGGGCGACACGGGCCCCGTATTTCTTCGCCTCCCAGAGCTGGTGAAAGGCGTCCAGCGTGCTGCCCGACGCCCCGCCGAGGATCCCCACCACGAGCCGCGAGTCGTACGAGACGAGTTGTTCCATGGCGGCCGGGCCATGGTAGGCGATCTTCAGGAACAGCGGCCGCGCGTCGCCGGCCACCCCCGCAAGCGTCCGGACGATCATGTCGTTGAGGAACCGTCCCAGGTCGGGGACGGGCGACTGCGGGGCGTTGGGGTCGAAAACCTCCATGAAGTGGCGAAATCCCTTGGCCGCCGCCTCCTCGCGAAACGCCTTGTAGGCGGCGAGCGTCTGGTAGTCCGAGGCCAGATTGTTGTTGAACGTGACGGAGTACAGGCCCAGGTCGACGCCCGGGCACCCTCTGGGTGGCCGCTCCGGCTCGGGGCACTCGACCTTGCCGCACATCGCCTGGTCGATCGACGCCGAGCGGAACGGCCGCGACGGCTCGCCGAGGTAGGCGCCGCCTCGGGCCGCCCAGATGTCGGTCGTGTCGTTGGCCCGCACGGCCGGCGTCACGTGGCTCTGGTCGAACAGCCGATCTTCGATCGTCAGCACGGCGCTGGTGCTGGCGCTCATGAGCATGATGTCGAGGAGCCCCTGCCGGACGTTCTGGCGGATCAGCTCGCGGTACTCGTCCAGGGAGCGGAACCGGCCTTCATGGGCGTGGTGTTCCGGGCTGCGGCCCGGCGCCGCGATCCCGAACGCCATGTCGGCGTCTTTGGCGTCGGCCAGGATGAAATCCCGGCAGGACGAGTCGGCAAGAATCCGGGCCAGCTTGGCGTCGAGGGACTTGGGAGGCATACCCTAATATAGCTCTTGCGGGCGCAGCCGGCAAATGTCCGCGACCATCCCCGTGACCACCGCAAGCTCAGTTGACAATTATAGGTTTAATGCTATAATCGTCTATGTGGGAAGTCCATAAAACCGGTGACGATCGCTTCTACCAGCGCATGATCCCGTTGGCTGACCGCTTGTATGACGGGCATCTTGCGGAACTTCGTAATGGGAGGGGTTGATCTGATGGCTCGAGATTTCAAAGAACTGGAAGCGAGAATGCGGCCCGAGTCCCTTGCACGGGCCAAGGTGCGGGCCAAGGGGATGATGGCGGAGATGCTTCTTTCCGAGATTCGGCAAGCCGTAGGATTGACGCAGGAGCAGCTCGCCGCCTCCCTCGGTATCAAACAGCCGAGCCTATCGCAGCTTGAGTCTCAGGAAGACATGCAGGTCAGCACCCTCCAGCGATTGGTTCGCGCCCTTGGCGGGGAGTTGGAGATCATCGCCCACCTGCCTGGGGGCGCAATCCACATCAGCCAGTTCGAAGGAGCGGTGTGAATTGACTTCGGGCGGATGCCGACCCCGGGCCAGCTTGGCGTCGAGGGACTTGGGTGTCATACCATTCTACGGCTTTTGCGGGGGTCGCCGGCAAATGGTGGCGGGTGGTGGCTAGCCGCTAGTGGCTGGCAGAAAGCACCAAATCTAAAGCACCAAATCCCAAACAAATCCAAAATCCAAAATCTAAAATCCAAAATCGCCCTAGCCACCAGCCACTAATACGAAGTACCCCGCCAGCACCACCGCCATAACGTACATCAGCCATTTCACCTGGCGGCCCTGGCCGGCGAAGAGCTTGACGACGGGATAGGCGATGAAGCCCAACGCCAGGCCGTCGGCGATCGAGAACGTCATGGGGATCCCGATCAGGATGAGAAACGACGGCAGGGCCTCGGCGTAGTTCTCCCAGTCGATCTTGGCAACGTTCCGCATCATGAGCGACCCCACCACCACCAGTGCCGGCGCCGTGATGGACGGGTAGCTGCCCACCATCGCCACGAGCGGACTGAAGACGATCGCAACGAGGAAGAGCGCGGCAACGACGATCGCGGTCAGGCCGGTCCGGCCTCCCTGCTCGACCCCGGCGGCGCTCTCGACGAAACTCGTCACCGTGCTGGTCCCGAGCGCGGCCCCGGCCACCGTGCCGATGGCGTCGGACATGAGGGCCTGCCTGGCCCGCGGAAGCTTGTTGTCCTTGACCAGCCCCGCCTGCTCGGTCACGCCGATCAGCGTCCCCAGGGTGTCGAACAGGACCATGAACAGGAAGATGACGATGAAGGGGAGCATCGGCCCCGCGAGGCTGTGTACCAGGTCCAATTTCAGCAGCGTGGGGGCCAGCGACGGCATCGCGAGGGGCCCGGCTTGCCACAGGGCGGCCGGGGCGAACTGTCTTGCCACGGGCCCGGCGTGCCACAGGGCAGCCGCGGCCGGGGCGAACTGGGTTTCGAGCTTCGATTGCGCCACAAGCGGCGATTGGGCGGCCGTCGGCCAGACGCGGCCCAGGCCGTGGTGCAGAACCAGGGCCAAAGCCGTGGCGGCCACCATGCCCGAGATGATCGCCCCGCGGACCCGCAACACGTAGAGAACCCCCGTCACGAAAAGTCCGAAGAAGAAGACCACCAGGTCGGGCGAGGCGAACTGGCGGCTCATCGTCACCAAAGTGCCGGGGGCGGCAACCACGAGCCCGGCGTTCTGCAGCCCGATGAAGGCGATGAAGAGGCCGATGCCCGCCGCGATGCCGTTCCGCATGCTCGGACTGACGGCGTCCAAGAGGGCCTCGCGGACGCCGAAAAGCGACAGGAGCAGGAAGAGCACGCCCGAATAAAAAACCACGCCCAGGCCGATCTGCCAGGGGGTGGTCGAGCCGGGCTCGATCGAGCGGGACGCCACGCCGGCGGCAATCACCCCCGCCGCGGCCGGCAGCAGCGTGACGACAAAGAAGAAGTTCTCGCCCATGCCCGGGGCCTGGGCAATGGGGTACCGGGCATAGAGGCCCATGATGGCGGTGGCGATGGCTGCCGACAGGCAGGTGGCGGTCATCACGGAATTGAAGTCCATGCCCGTCTCGACGCCGGACATCCGCCCCGAGAGCACAGCCGGCTGAACGACGATGATATAGGCCATCGTCAGGAAGGTCGTCAGGCCGGCGAGGAGCTCGGTGCGGGCGGTGGTCCCGTTTTCAGATAGTCGGAAGAACCGGTCGAGCATGGCCGTCTTTATTGCACAAGGCGGCGAATTGTCAACGGGGGGCGTCCTTGCCGCCACCGGCGAACAAGCTAGAATGCAATAAGACGCTATGGACGAAAGCCAGCTTCACGAGCCCGACGGATCGCCCCAGCCCCCGCCGCAGGTGATCATTTTGGAAGTGGTGCCGGAGCCGCCGGCGCGGCGCCGCCGCCGTAGCGTCCGGGTGCCCGTCTTGCTCTTCGCGGCCACGTGCCTGAGCACGTTCTTCGCGTGGCTCGTCCTTACGGTGCTCATGCCGGCCGGGCCGCCGCGTCTCACCGCGGCGATTTTCCTCGATGCTCTCAAGTACGCTTCGGCCATTATGACGATCCTGCTGTGCCACGAGATGGGGCACTTCCTCCAGGCGCGGCGATGCGGGGTGCACGCCAGTCTGCCGTATTTCATTCCGTTCCCCTTCTCCCCGATCGGCACGTTCGGCGCGGTCATCGTCATGGAGCCGCGGAAGGGGAACCGCCGAGACATTTTCGACATCGGCATCAGCGGCCCCATCGCGGGGCTCGTGCCAACGATGATCTTCCTGGTGCTGGGCCTTCACTGGTCGAAGGTAGACGTCCTCCCGCCGGACGCGATACGCTTCGGCGATCCGCTCCTGGTCCAGTGGTTGGTCTCGTGGATTTTCGGCCCGATCCCGCCCGGCTATGACGTCATGATGCACCCGGTGGCGTTTGCCGCGTGGGTGGGGCTCTTGATCACGTCGCTGAACCTGATACCGGTCGGCCAGCTCGACGGCGGCCACGTCGCCTACGGCATGTTCCGCTCCAGGGCCCACGCGGTGGCCAGGATCGTGCTGGTGGCGGCCATTGTCGCCGCATTGAGCTTCAATTACTGGCAACAGTGGTGGCCCATGCTCCTGCTCCTATGCTTTCTGGGCACGCGTCACCCGCCAACTTCCGACGACGCCGTGCCGCTGGGCCTGTTGCGGTATCTCCTGGGCATTTTGATCTTCGCCTTTGTGCCGTTGGGGTTCACGCCGCATCCGATGATACCGGAGCCGCCCCCCCGGCAGCAGCCGCCCCAAGACGATAGCAACACGATCTACGCGCTAATTCCGCAGCGACTGGATGGGGGCGGGGATGCGGCCGCCGAAGTGTACGAAGGTCTCGCTGGCGCCGCTGTTGCGGATTTCGATGACCGGCGTGGCGCCGAACAGTCCGCCGAAATCGACCACGTCGCCCGCCTTGGCCCCGGGCACGGGAATCAGCCGCACGGCGGTCGTCTTGTCGTTCACCACGCCGATGGCCATCTCGTCGGCGATGATGGCGGCGATGGTTTCCGGGGGGGTGTCGCCGGGAATGGCGATCATGTCGAGGCCGACCGAGCAGACGCTCGTCATGGCCTCGAGCTTCTCTAGGACGAGGTGGCCGCGTCCGACGGCATCGGCCAGCGCGGCGTCTTCGCTGACGGGGATGAAGGCCCCGCTCAGGCCGCCGACGGAGCTGGAGGCGAACAGGCCACCCTTCTTCACGGCGTCGTTGAGCATGGCCACGGCGGCCGTCGAGCCCGGGGCGCCGATCGCGGCGATGCCGAGCATCTTGAGGATCTCGCCGACGCTGTCGCCCACCGTCGGGGTGGGGGCCAGCGACAGGTCCACGATGCCGAAGGCGACGCCCATCTCCGCCGCCACCTCGCGGCCGATGAGCTCGCCGACCCGCGTGACGCGGAAGCTGGTGATCTTGATTTCCTCGGCCAGGTCGCCCAGCGTGAGCCGCCCGCCCACGGCCAGGCGGCGCCGCAAGGCGCTGGAGACGACCCCCGGCCCGGAGACGCCGATATTGACCACCGCCTCCGGCTCGCCGGCGCCGAGGTAGGCCCCGGCCATGAACGGGTTGTCCTCGGGGATGTTGGCGAAGACGACGAGCTTTGCGCAGCCGAAGCCGCGGTTGGCGGCGGTTGCGGCGGCGATCGCCGGCAGGATGTGGCCCATCCGGTGGACGGCGTCCATGTTGATGCCCGCCTTCCGCGAGGCCACGTTGACCGACGCGCAGACCCGGGTCGTCTGCGAGAGCACGTCCGGCAGGGCCTCCATGACGACCGCGTCGCCGGGAGCGATTCCCTTGTGTACCAACGCGGTGAATCCGCCGACGAAATCGACGCGGCAGTCGCACGCCGCGGCGTCGAGCGTCTTGGCCACCTGCACCGCCGCCGCGTGCCCGTGGCCCGCCAGGAGCGTCGCGGCGGGCGAGATCGCCAGCCGCTTGTTGATCACCGGGATGCCGTACTTCGCCCCCACCCGGTCGCAGACCTCGACCAGCCGGCTTGCCCGCGAAACAATCTTCTGCCGCAGCTTCTTGCACAGGTGATCGACGTTCGAGGCCGCGCAGTCGTCCAGGCCCAGTCCCAGCGTCACGCTGCGGACGTCCAGGTGCTCGGCGTGGAGCATGTGGATCGTCGAGAGGATTTCATCGGTGCGGAGCATGGGGGGAGGGGATTAGGGATTAGGGATTAGGGATTAGGGATTAGGGATTAGGGATTAGGGATTAGGGATTAGGGATTAGGGATTAGGGATTAGGGATTAGGGATTAGGGATTAGAGACAAAGCCCCCCGACTGCGTCGGGGGGGTGCGTTACCGCGTTACGGTTTCTTGGCTTCCTCCGCCTCGGCGTGCCCGAGCCGCAGTTGGTTGGTCGCCACAAAAATATTCTCGTGTTGCAGTTTGACCGTGAACCCGAGTTCCTGGCCCATCTGCTCCAGGTCGGCCTGCATCAGGCGGACGTCCCACCGCGTGGGCACCTCGACCTGGCCGATCAGGACGAACTCGTTGCCCCTCCGGTCGCCGTAAAGATCGACGATATTGATGTCCTTGCCCGCAAGGTACTGGCTGAAGCGCCGGACGATGCCCGGCTGGTCCTCGCCGAACGCGCTGACGACGAACCGCTCCGTGGCGGTCTTGGACCCGGGCGCAGCCGGCGGCAAGGCCGGGCGCACGAGCACCTGGTACGGCGAGCCGGAGGACTCCGCCCCGCGGACCCGATCGCCCAACTGCTCCGGGTCGATCGGCTCGGGCACGCTCACGATCATGATCAGAGTGAAGTACCCGCCCAGCACCGTCTGGCTGCAAGAATCGATGTTGCCGCCGAGCGACTCCACGGCGTTGCTCACGGCCGCGACGATGCCGGGATGGTCGTCGGACATGACATTCAGTACGTAGACGTGCGGGAATCGCGTCATGAGCTGGAAAAAGGGGACAGTCCCCATTTGTGCGAAGCCGGGCACCGACGGAACGTTGGTCGCGGGCCGTTCCGGCAAACGGGGACTGTCCCCTTTTTCGTACCGGTTGGCTGAACCGGCATCATAGCATGGCCGGCGCGGCACGGGAAGACAACGACGCCGGTCGTCACGAG
>JBEKCP010000313.1:0-7240 GCA_050014815.1 Thermoguttaceae bacterium
CCCGACTCCGCCTGGAACCACGTCGCCAGAATGATGTCCGGCGAGTAGTAGTCGTCGCCCAGCCGGCGGTACTCGGGATTCACGACGCGGGTGAGGATGTTCTTCGTACAGTTCTGGATGCAGCTCAGGCACCCTTTGCACTGGTAGATGTAGTCGAGGTAGCCGATCTCGTCGCGGAGGGCGTCGGCCTCGTCGCGGTAGAGGCCGTAGATGCAGGCCCTCTTCACGCAGTTGTGGCAACTGGAGCAGTCTTCGCGCCAATCGACAATGCCCAGCTTGCCCACGGGCCGAAGGCGTGGTGCGGTGGGCTTGGTGTGGATGGTGTACTTGGCTGGCACGGCTAGCGAGTCTCCAGGCCGGACTTCTCGATGATCTCCAGCGCGGCCGTCGCGTCGCCGTCGCCCGAAACGCCGAAGCCGCGGAGCCCCGCAAGGCCGGCGAGCTTCCGGACCGTCTCGACCGCCGCCTCGATGGCGGCCACCCGCTTCGCACCCGGAGAGGTGGCGGACTCGATCCGCTCCGCGACCGCCTCCGGAATCCTGGACGAGGGCCGCTTGTCCTCGCGATGCCGGGCCAGCACTTCCGCGGTGAGCGGCTGGATCCCGGCCAGGATGGCCACCTTCTCGTGGATTCCGCGCCGCGCGACTTCCTTCCACCAGGCATCGAAACGTTCGAGGTCGTAGACGGGCTGCGTGATAAGAAAGGTTGCCCCGGCCGCGACTTTCTTCTCAAGCCGCAGCACCTGGAGTTCGACCGGATCGGCGTCGGGCGAGGCGACGGCCCCAAGACAGAAGGGCCCCGCCCCTTCGACCGCCTGTTGGCCCACCAGCGAGGCGTCCCGCGCCAGACCGGCGTAGGCGGCCAGCAACTGGATGGAATCGACGTCGTAGACGTTCTTGGCGGCGCGGAACTGTCCCAAGGTCTGGTGGCTGCCGCTGGTACACAGAAGGTTGCGGATGCCCAGCGCCTGGGCGCCCAGGGCCTCGGAGACCAGCGCGATGCGGTTGCGGTCCCGCGTGGTCACGTGAAGGATCGGCTCGATCCCTTCGCCGGCCACGATCGCCGCGGCGGCCAGCGCCGACATCGAGACCCGGTCCCGGTTGTCGGTAATTCCCACGGCATGCACTTTGTCCGCGTATCGCCTGGCCGCCTGGCGCAAGGCGGCGGGGTCGGCGCCCGCAGGAGGCGTGATCTCCGCCACCAGGAGCAGTTTTCCGGAAGCGATGCGGTCTTCGAGTCGGGTCGTTGGGTTGCTCATCGGGGACAGGGGTCGGGGGTCAGAGGGCAGGGGTCAGGAAACCCGATAGCCGCGGGGACCATGCTTCGCACGGTGCCCACCCGCGCGTCCGTTGGGGGATTCGGGATTTAGGGATTTGGGGATTTGGGGATTTGGGGATTTGGGGATTTGGGGATTTGGGGATTTAGTTTAGCGGGCGGGCTTGCCCGCCGTGGTCTGCTCGCCGCCGTGGGCGTGAAGTGGACTCTCGCCCAGGGCACAAATCCGCGCCACGGCGGCGCGGACGAGGTTGTCGAGTTGTTCGGGGGGGCCGTCGGGCGAAACATGGACCAGTTCGGCCCGCTCGGGCTCCAGCCCGATCTCTCCGAGCAGGCGCTTTAGCGTGCCGACGCGGACTTCCGCGCGGTAGTTGCCCTGCGACAGGTGGCAGTCGCCCTTGGGGCACGCCACGACGCACACTCCGCGCGCCCCACCCTCGATCGCGTGGCACAGGTACTGGCCGTCCGTCTTGCCGCTGCACGGGACCTCGCGGACGAGGACCCTCGCCGAGTCCTGGTTCCACTGGCGAGGCAGAGACCCCTGACGCGGAATGCAATTCGTACACACGTAGACCAGAACGTCAGGCGAAAAGGCAACCTGCATGGCAACTCTGGACCTCGGCCGTCGGGCGCAAACATTCATCCTAACCGAAAGCACAACATAAAAAAAGTGGCTTCTTTCGGATCGCCATATAAGCGTTTCTAATTTCCCGACCCGAGTCTTGCACGCTGCTGATACAAGGCCCCGTTTCCCCTCCTGGCGAGGGTTGGGTCGGCGAATTGCGGCAGGTTTAGATTGCAGAAATCGATGTAGGCGTCATTCGATTTCGTTTAGCTGGCGGGCCCATCAGAGGCTGTTCCACAGCCAATACAGATAGTCGTCGACCAGTTGACGATTGGGCTCGTCTGCCTGGAGCCCGAGATCGGCCAGCGGCAGCTCCTGGATCGTGCCGTCGATCTGGACCCTGCAAAAAAGGCCGTACATGCGGCGTCTGGGGCTATCCGACAGGCCCAACACGGTGACGTAACGCACGATGTGATGGACGGGGGGAGTAGTCTCGGCGTACAGGGCCTGAAACGGGAACGACAGCTCCCGGGACAGGTATTGATGGTACTGTAATAGCGTTTCCTTGCTCAGTCTCGGCAGTGGCACGTGGGCCGGCAGGCCAAAGGCGGCGCAGATACGATCCTCCTCCCGGTCAATCTGCTTCAGATGGCCAGGCGATACGTTCGATTCACGCATGGAAACACCGTCCCATTTTTGTCGCGGTGGAGCAGCATTCAGCTTAGACAACCCCCGCCGGGCCGTCAAGCAGCCGACACGTTCAACTCGGGCGGTTCTTCTATCGGGGGCCGACGCTAATACGGGGGGTAGCGTCGGGTCACTTCCCCGGGGCCGGTCTCTCGACTTGGGTTTGCCGGAAAAGCCCACACTGGCGAGGAATCAGCCTTTCCGAAAAATCCTTGCCCCCTTGCCTTTCCGGGGCTAGGCGCTAGGATGTCCGGTTCCTGCGGGCCGAAGTTTCATTGGTTTCGAGGAGATCAGGCCATGCGACGACGTCAGTTCTTATCCGGTTCCTTGGCGGCGGGTGCGGGGCTGATCCTCGCCGGTTCAGCCGTGCCCGGCCACGCCAAGCGAGAACGTTTCACCCCACTAACGCCCACCAAAGGAGGTTCGCCCATGAGTTTCCAGCAGCCACCGCTCCCCTACGCCCTCGGAGCACTGGCCCCGTTCCTCAAAGAGGAGCAGATGATGTATCACTACGAGAAACATCACGCGGCATACTTCAAGAAGCTCAACGGCCTGGTCGAAGGCAAGCCGGAGGCCAATCTGCCGCTGCGGACGCTGGTGATCCAATCCACCGGGCCGGTCTTCAACAACGCGGCCCAGGGCTGGAACCACACGTTCTTCTGGAACTCGATGTCGCCCACCGGCGGCGGCCAGCCGAAGGGGGCCCTGCTGGCGGCGATCCAGCGGGACTTCGGCGGCCTGGACAATTTCAAGAAGGAGTTCTCCGACAAGGCGGCTGCCCTGTTCGGATCGGGCTGGACCTGGCTGGCCGCCGACAAGCAGGGCAAGCTGGAGATCATGCCGCTGGGCAATGCCGACACGCCCCTGAAGCACGACCGTGAGCCCATCCTGACGCTCGATGTCTGGGAGCACGCCTATTACGTCGATTACCGCAACGAGCGGCCCAAGTTCATCGAGGGCTTCTGGACCAAGGTCAACTGGGACTTCGCCGCCAGGTGCCTCGCCGAACCGGGGAGGGCGTGAGGTCCAGCCGATGGATGACTTCCGGACTCGGCCACGGATGGAACACGGATCGAACACGGATTGAATGGTCAGTTCTGGTAGAACGAAGGTCTCCCTGTTATGGCACGGCCAGGAGCCCGTGCCACAGCGGGATGGCCTACTTGCGGTCGATCTCGGCGGTGGCCGTATCGAGCAGGGACCTCGCCTTGATTGCCGGAGCCCCGCCGGCGCTTGCCGCCAGGACCTTCTTCATTGCGTCGGCAACGGCCTGCGGCTCGCGATAGACGATCCTTTCGGCAATGGCCACCGCGGCAGCGGCCGCCTCCTGTTTCAGGGCGGGGTCGCCCAACTGCGCCGTCACCAGGGCCAGCGACTCGGCCGACGGCGTGGTCCGCAGGGCCTCGACCACCAGCTTCTTCTCCTCGGCGCGCTGGCACAGCGGCCATGCCTGGCGGCACATGGCCACGCGCGGCTCCCCGGCGGGGGCGAATTGCCGGGCGATGCGGAGGTAGCCCCGCAGCGCGCGGGTCTTGTACTTCGCGTCGGCCGCGGTCTTCGCCAGGTCCAAGAGCACCGGCGCGGCGTCCGCCGTCATCCACTGGCCCAAGAGCCGCGTGCCGGCATCTTGCACGTCGGCATCGGCATCCCTGGCGGCGGCGGCGACGGCTTGAAGAGCGGCGCTTCCGCCCACGGCCGTGAGGACCTCCAGGAGGTTGCACCGCGTCGGCACCGGGGCCTGGGCCGCTGCGGCGATGAGCTTCGCCGCGCACGCCTCGTGATCGGCCATGCGAGGAGCGGCGAGGCGCAGGGCATCCATCGCCGCCTTCTCCTCGTCGGGCTTCGACGAGTCCTTTGGCTGCACGGCCCGGACGATCAGCGCCGGTAGGTCGTTCTGCTCGATCGTGAAGCCCAGCGCGGTCAGCGCGGCCACGCGGATCGAGGCATCCGGGTCGTCGGCGTCCTTGAGCAATGCAGGGCTGGCCGCCGTGATGTGCCGCAGGCCGGCCAGCTCGATCATCGTCTGCCGGGTCTTGCCGGCAGCCGTGCCCAACCATCCGACCACGGCCTTGTCAAGATTCGGGTCCCGCATGTCGCTCAACACGTCCTTGGCCCGTTGGGCCACGCCCTGATCGTCAGAGATGGCGATCTCCACAAGCAGTTCCGTGCAAGAAGCATTGGCCACCCGCTCCATCATGGCGATGGCGGCCAGCCGGACCTGGCCTGAGCCACCCTTGGCTGCTTCGAGCACGGCGGGCAGGGCCGCCGCGTCGCCGCGGTCGGCCAGGGTGAGGATCAATAGGGCCTGCCGCTCGGGCGATGCCCGGCCCAGCTCGGCCGCCAGCGCGTCGGCTGCCTCGCGGCCGGGGAGTTCGCGGGCGATCTGCAATCCGGCGGCAAACAGGGCCTTGTCCGCCGATCTCAATTGCTCGACCAAAAGCGGCACTCCTTCGGCCCCCCGGGCCAGTATTGCGCCGCGGGTGGCCTCGATGGTCCGCTGCTTCGGCACGTCGGCCTTGCGAACCTGATCATAGAGCCCTACCGCCGTCTTGCGATCCCCGGCGGCCAGAGAGCCCTCGGCGCAAAGGATGCAGCCCTCCGCCGCCGCGGCGCGAACTTCCGGCCGCCGACTGACGAGCATCGCATCGACCAACGCCTCTTGGAGGTGACGCTGCACGAAGGCCCCAGTGAGCCCGCCGGCATCGAGGTTCGCAGCGATCGGGCCCGCGATGTGACCCAGCGCCGCGGCTGCGGCTGACGCCACGTCGGAATCGGCATCCTTGAGCCGGTCGATGAGGCCGGCGTGCGCGCCCGTATCGCGGCGGACACCGATCGAATTGATCACGCCCACCAGCAGTTTGCCGTGCAGCTTCTTCAGGGCCGCCCGCAGCGCGTCGTTAGCCTCGGGACCGGGAATCGCCTCCAACGCGATCCGCGCCCACGATGCGAGTTGCTCGTCGGCCAAAAGCGGCGCCAGGGCCGGAACCGCTTCGCCCGTGCCGTAAATCGCCAACTGCTTGCAGGCGATTGCCTTCTCGGCCGGCGGTGCCTCGGACCGGAGCGTGGCAATCAACTGGGCCTGCTTCTCGGCCGACGTCTTGCCGGATGGGGCCGGGGCGGCAGCCTCGGCATCCGGTTTGGCCGCCGCGATGATGACCATGCACAGCGCAAAACATCGAATCTTGAGCATTGTTCTTCTCCAAAAGGCCGGCAACGGCGGGCAAGCCCGCCCGCTAAACTCTCTAATCCCCAATCCCTAATCCCTTCCTCCTCACACGTGCCACGGCTCCCGCAGGGCCTCGGACCGCAGGCGGTTCGCCTCCTCGTCGCCGATGAACTCGTGCTTCTTGGGATCGTACTTCAGCGGGCGGTTGAGGAAGATGGCGATGTTGACGGCATGGCAGGCGATGTGCGCGTTGCAGGCCACCTCGGCGCCCGCCCGCGGCTGGCTCCGCGACTTGACGCACTCGAGGAAGTTGTGCACGTGGAAGTGGGCCGGATAGCCGCCGATCTCGGCCACTTTTCGGCCGGCCAGGAGCGCGGGGGAACTCAGCGCGAGCTTGCCGCTGTCGCCCGCCTCGACCCAGCCGGTCTCTCCCTCGAACCGCACCGGGCAGGAGCCGTCTTGCGGCAACCAGCCGTCGCCGCGGACGACCAGTTGGACGCCGTTGGCGTAGCGGGCGGTGGCGCGGCCGTTCTCCACGGGGAAGTATTCCACCGGGGCCGTCTTGTCGGCGGTGTTGGCCCACTGGCACAGATCGACGCAGTGGGAGCCCCATTCGAGGATCCCGCCGCCGACCAGCCCGCCCCCCTTCTCGAAGCTGCCGCCCGCCAGGCACCCGCGGTTGAACGGCCGCCAGGCCGCCGGACCGAGGTAGAGGTCCCAGTCGAGTTCTTCCTTGGCCGGCTCGGGCTGGGCGGGGGCCCAGCCGCTCATGCCAGTTCCCATTCCGGCCGGGTGGGCGTGGACCGCCTGCAGCTTGCCGAGCCGCCCCCGCTGGGCCAGCTCGACGGCGAACTGGAAATGCGGGATGCTCCGCCGCTGCGTGCCCGCCTGGAAGATCCGGACCGTGCGGCGGAAGGTGTCGGCCAGGGCCAGGCTCTGGGCGATGTTCTTGGTGCAAGGTTTCTCGCAGTAAACGTCCTTGCCCGCCTTCGCCGAGTAGATCGATGCCATCGCGTGCCAGTTCGGACCCGTGGCGATCAGCACGGCGTCGATGTCCGGCCGGGCCAGCAGCTCGCGGAAGTCGCGGTAGGTGGCGCAGTCCTGGTTGCCGTATTTCGAGTCGGCCATTTTCTTGACGGCCTGGCGGCGGGCCGCCTTCACCTCGGCGATCGCCACGAACTGCACGACCGGCTCGTTCAGGAAACAGCCCAACACGTAGGAGCCCCGGCCGCCAATGCCGATCGCGCCCAGCACGATCCGCTCGCTGGGAGGCACCCCGCCGTCTTTGCCCAGCACGGCGCCGCGGACTACCAGGGGGAGTATCATGCCGGCCCCTGCCGAGGCCGCAGTCTTCAAGAATTGCCGCCGTGTCGACCCGCCGCCGGACGGACGATAGGCCATGGTGCGCTCCTCTGGTGGTGGGGAAAAGGTGACCGAGTACCCTCTGGGTGCCTTTTCCCGCGGGGGGTGGGAAATCGTTGCGGAGAATGTAGATTAACCCGGGGTGGCCGGGTTGTCAACGATACCCCCCAATGAAGGCGCAGGAT
>JBEKCP010000314.1:0-7223 GCA_050014815.1 Thermoguttaceae bacterium
CGGCGGTGAACCGGTGGTGGATGTGCAACCTGGGTCGCTATGGCTACCATCACGCACACGACCCGCAACGGCTCGCCGGGCCCCGCCGCCGGGACCCCGCTTCGCGTGGTGCCCCCGCTCAACAGGCGATCGACGTGGACTGGACTCCGCTGGTCGGAGAACTGCGGGCGCGTCTCCGCCAGGCGGGTCGGCTCGGCGG
This sequence comes from Thermoguttaceae bacterium, assembly GCA_050014815.1. Classification (GTDB taxonomy): domain Bacteria; phylum Planctomycetota; class Planctomycetia; order Pirellulales; family Thermoguttaceae; genus JBEKCP01. The sequence continues at coordinate 200 of JBEKCP010000314.1, forward strand.
CCTGCTTTCGCCCTATTTGACCGTGGAAGAGGCGTGCCTGCTGGCCAGCCTCTTGCGGTCCCTCGACCCGGAGGCCGTGCTGGCCTTGGGACCGGTGCCCGCGGCGGGCGAGGATGAGCGCTGGCCGGGTGGGTTCGTCGTTGCGGCCGAGAAGGCCCCCAATCGCCGCGGCGTCGAGGAAGTGCTGGCCCATTTCACCCACTCGGTGACCGGCTTCGAGCAGTTCCTCGATGTTCTGGGCCGCGGGGAACTCCGGGGCGTGTGGGTCTCCGGCGGCTACAAGGGGCCTTGGATCGACGAGCCGGCGGCACGGCGGTTCGACGGCCTGCCGCTCTTGGTCGTCCAGGACCTGTTTCCCTCGCCGCTGTCCGAGCGGGCCACCTACGAACTGCCCGGGGCGGCCTGGGCCGAGCGGGGCGGCTCGTACGTCAATCGTGGCGACCGGCTCCAGACGTCGCCCGCCGCGATCCGCCCCCCCTGGGGTGTCCGGCCCGAGGGAAGCCTCTATTGGCAGCTATCGGGCCGCACGGGGCTTTACGACAGTCGGACCGTGCTGGATGATCTCAGTCGTGAGATCCTTTATTTCGCAGTCGCCGCGGGGCCGGTCGCGGACACGGGCGTTGACTTGAAACTGAACCGGTTGGCAGGCGACGGCGGCGCGGAAAGGACTTCGTAGAATGAAAGCGAAACCGCAAGCGACCCCCGCGACGCGGGCACCACGCGCAGCGTGGTCGCGGGGCTTTAGCAAATCGCAAATCTAAAGTCCAAAGTCCAAAATCCAAAATCCTCATCCCCTCCATGCTCCCCATCGCCCTCGAAGCCCTGCTGAAGATCCTCCTGGTCCTGGCCGGACTAATGACGGCGGCGGCCTACCTCGTGCTCGTCGAACGGCGGGTGGCCGCCTGGATTCAGGACCGGCTGGGGCCGAACCGCGCCGGAATCCCTCTCACCCGGTGGCGGCTCGGGGGCCTCGGACAGCCGCTGGCCGACGGCGGGAAGTTCCTTACCAAGGCCGAGTTCACCCCGGCCCACGTCGACAAGGCGCTCTACTTCGTCGCCCCCGTGGTCACGTTCGTCACGGCGATCGCCGTCTTCGCGGTCATACCTTTCGGCAGCGTGCTCCCCGGGGGCCTGCTGCCCCAAAGCTGGGGCGTGAAGGAGCCGATCCGCCTGGTCATCGCCCCGGGGATCAATGTGGGCGTGATCTACGTCTTCGCGATGGGCAGCATCGCGGTCTACGGCGTGGTGCTGGGCGGCTGGGCCAGCAACAACAAGTTCAGCTTCCTCGGCGGCCTGAGGAGCAGCGCCCAGTTGATCTCCTACGAGCTGCCGCTGGGACTCGGGATCCTCGGCATCGTGCTGGGCTCCGGCTCGCTGCGGCTGGACGCGATCATCCGCGAGCAGGCTGCAAGCGGCCTGTGGAATGCCTTCGTCCAGCCGTTGGGACTGATGGTCTTCGGCGTGGCCGCGTTCGCCGAGGCCAGCCGCTTGCCCTTCGACCTGCCCGAGGCCGAGCAGGAGCTGGTCGGCGGCTACCACACCGAATACTTCGGCATCAAGCTGATGTTGTACCTGGTGGGCGAGTACCTCCACATGGTCACGGCGGCGTTCCTGATTGTTATCCTGTTCCTCGGCGGCTGGCACTTCTGGGGAATCACCGGCTCGGGCGACGAGAGACCCTGTAAACGTTTTTGTGTCAGCACAACGCACGCGCGGCCCGAAGGGGACAGTCCCATTTTCGCTGACACGAAAATCGGGACAGTCCCCGACGAAATCACCTGGCCGGTGGCGCTCCTGCGGATAATCGTGCTGGTGACGAAGGTGTTGGCCGTGATTTTCTTCTTCATGCTGGCCCGGTGGAGCTGGCCGCGGTTCCGCTACGACCAGTTGATGTCGCTGGCATGGCTGGTGATGCTGCCGCTGGGTATGGTCAACGTGGTATACATGGCCTGTTGGCGGGAGTTCGGCGGGCGATTGGCGGCGTGGCTGGGGGTCCCGGAAGGCGGGGCGATGGTCGTCTGCGGCTGGGCCGTCTTGCTGGCGGCCTGGCTGGTGGCGACCGCGATGATTCCCTCCGCGCCCGACAACACGCCCCGCCGCTGCCCGATCGAGCCGAGCTTCGAGGAGCAGAGATGAAACCGGACGATCCAAACATCCAGTGGGTGGAGCCGCCGAGGCTGGGAATGCTGGGCAAGAGCTACTTGCTGCTCTTCATCGACGGGCTGACCACGGCGCTCAGACACCTGCTGTTCCACAAGAAGATCACGCTGCGGTCGCCCGAGGAACGCCACGAGGTGCTCGATCCGCTGGATTATCGGGGCGTACACCGGCTCAATCGGGACCCCGAGGGGCGGGTGAAGTGCGTGGCGTGCTTCCTCTGCGCGACGGCCTGCCCGGCCCACTGCATCGACATCGTGGCCGCCGAGAGCCCCTGGCCCGATCGCCAGAAGTATCCGCAACTGTTCAATATCGACGAGCTGCGGTGCATCTTCTGCGGCATGTGCGAGCAGGCATGCCCCGTCGAGGCCATCGAACTGACGAGCCTCTACGACCTGGTGGGCAAGAGCCGCGAGGAGATGATTTTCGACAAGGAGAAACTCTTGAGCGTCTACGACCAGACGAAGGACGCCGAGCCGATGCCGTCGCGGCGCGGGACAGAGGATTGAAGGAACCAAAAGAATAACCGAAGCACGAAATACGAATATCGAAATCCTAAACAAATCCAAAACCCGAAGATCCAAGGTTCCAAACCTATTCCAACCGTTTCTGTCATTGCCCGTTTTTGTAATTCGCATTTGTTTCGGGTTTCGGATTTCGAGTTTCGGATTTTGCCCGATTCAAGACCTTCCATAATGACTGAATTGAGAACCATATTGTCGGCAGCGACGGTCCTCGGGGCCCTGGGCCTGTGGCTCCTGTTGCCCCGCGGAGCCGCCAGGGGGCGATGGGCCGGCGCCGCCTTCGCCCTGGCCGCCCTGGGGGCATGGGCCTCGCAGGTGCCGGGCCTGGGCGACTGGCTCTCCAACAGCCTCTTCGGACTCCTGGCCGGCGTGACGATCGTGGCGGCCGCCGCCACTATTACCTGCCGCAGCCCCGTCTACTCGGCCCTCTGGTTTGGCATGACGCTCGGGGGGACTGCCGGCCTCTTCCTGCTCACCGGGGCCGAGTTCCTCGCCGTGGCCACCCTGGTGGTCTACGCCGGGGCGATCCTCGTGACCTTCCTCTTCGTCCTCATGCTCTCCCAGCCTGAAGGCCATACCTCGTACGACCGCCGGAGTTGGGAGGCGATGCTCTCGGCGGCCGCCGGGGCGTTTCTGATCGGCGTGCTCTCGATGACCATCACCGCCGTGCTGAGCAACCCACGCGCGGGGCAAGCCCCGCCGCTAAACGCCGAGTACTCGAGCCAAGTGGCCCAACTCGGCGCGGAGTTGTTCACACGATACTTCGTCCCCGTCCAGGTGGTCGGGACCTTGCTGTTTGCCGCCCTGGTGGGCGCGGCCGTCATTATCAGCCAGGGACGAGCCCGTCCAGGACCGCCCGGATAAGAACCGCCATGGCAACCGAAATCGCCACTTTGCACAGTTATTTGGCCGTCGGCGCGATGTTGTTCGGCATCGGGCTGATCGGCTTCCTGAGCCGCCGCAACATGATCGTGATGTTCCTCTCGGCCGAGATGATGCTGCAAGGCGTGTCGCTGAGCCTGGTGGGCTGGGGGCGGTTCCACGGCGACCTGGGCGGCCAGATGCTCGTACTCTTCATCATTGCCGTAGCGGCAGCCGAGGCCGCCATCGCGCTGGCCCTGGTCGTTACGCTCTTCGAGCGGAGCGGGAAATTGGACATCGCCGCCTGGCACGAGCTTCGCGAGGCGAACCAGCCGCCCTTCGAGGAGGAAGAACTCCCGCCCGAGCCGTCGGACCAGCCTGCGTTGTGGCCGCACCTGGCCCCCGCCGGCCTCGAGCCCAAGACGATCGACGAGAAGGAAAAGTATCGCCCGACAATATGACAGACTGGATCTCGACCAAGGGAGGAATGCAAAAGGCAAAATGAAAAATGTAAAAGGCGAAATGAAGAACATGAGCCAGCGCTGGCGGCAGCATTTTGACTTTTGCCTTTTACATTTCTCATTTTGTATTGCTTGAGGCCCGCTCAGCCATAGTCATGACGATCCCTTTGCTCCTGATCCTCATTCCCGCCCTGCCGCTGGCGGCCGCGCTCGTGACGGCCGCGCTGGGCCCCCGGGTGCTCCGCCACGCGAGCCACTGGCCGGCCGTCGCGGCGGTGGCCGTTTCGTGCGCGGCCAGCGTGCTGCTGGTCTTCGCCGTCCAGCGGGAGCCCACTCACCAGCGGATCGTGCCGCTTTGGACCTGGGCGGCGGTGGAGGAGGGAAATCACGCTAAAACAGACGCCACTCAGCCCTCACCCCCTGCCCCTCTCCCGGAGGGAGAGGGGAGGCAGAGTTTCCACATCGACGTCACCCTCCGGGCCGATCCGCTCACCGCCGTCATGCTGGCCACCGTCACCTTCGTCAGCCTGCTGGTGATCGTCTACTCGATCGGCTACATGCACGGCGACCCCGGCTATTGGCGATTCTTCACCTACGTAGCCCTGTTCGTCTTCTCGATGACCATGCTGGTTTCGGCGAGCAACTTCGTGCTCCTGTACGTGTTCTGGGAGGCGGTGGGGCTGTGCAGCTACCTGTTGATCGGCTTCTGGTTCGAGAAGCCCGCGGCAGCGGCCGCCGGCATGAAGGCCTTTCTTGTGACTCGCGTGGGCGATTTCGGTTTCGCCCTGGGCGTGTTCCTCCTCTGGACGACCTACGGGACCTTGGATTTCGACGGGATCCTGAGCCGTCCGGATCTTGTTGGCGGGGGCGTGGGGACGGCCATCGGCCTCTTGCTCCTGGCGGGGGCTTGCGGCAAGAGCGCCCAGTTCCCGCTGCACGTCTGGCTGCCCGACGCCATGGAAGGCCCCACGCCGGTGAGCGCCTTGATCCATGCGGCCACGATGGTCACCGCCGGGGTGTACCTGGTGGCCCGGTGTACGCCGCTGTTTCTCGCCTCGGCCGACGCCCGGCACGTGGTGGCAGTCATCGGCGGCGTCACGGCCGCGATGGCCGCCGTGATCGCCCTGGCCCAGACCGACCTGAAACGGATCCTCGCCTACTCGACGATCAGCCAGCTCGGCTACATGTTCCTCGGCCTCGGAACCGGCACGCTCCTGGGCGTTACGGCCGCGATGTTCCACCTCGTGACCCACGCCTTCTTCAAGGCCCTTCTGTTCCTCGGGGCCGGCAGCGTCATGCACGCCACCGGCGGGGTGATCGACGTGCGGCAGTTGGGCGGCCTGCGGCATCGAATGCCCATTACACATGGGACATTCCTGGTCGGGTGCCTGGCCCTTTCGGGCATCTTTCCCTTCGCCGGCTTCTGGAGCAAGGACGCCATCCTGGCGGCCGTGGCGGAGAAGATCGGCGGCGGCGACGCGGGCCGCCTCTATACGATCCTCTACGCGGCCGCCCTGGCGACCGCCTTTCTCACCGCGGTCTACACCTTCCGAGCATTCTTTCTGACGTTCTACGGCGAGGAGCGGATACCGCGCCAGCCGGGCCACGAGGCCCACGAGTCGCCCCCGTCGATGACCGGGCCGCTGGTGCTCTTGGCCCTGGGCGCCGCGGCGGCAGGCGCGTACTTCCACTGGACTGGGGATTTCCTCGGCCGCGACGGTTTCCTGGCCCAAACCCCGTCGCTGGCCGGGCTGGCTGGCGGGGAAGTTGAGCCCGCCGGCTCGGGCCACTTGGTTGTCGCCCTGCTGAGCACGGCCGTAGCCGTAGCCGGCGTCGCTTTGGCGGCCCTCCTTTACCTCGGCCGCGGGAGTTGGCTCCAAGCGATCGTCGCTACGATGACCGGACTCGGGCTCTACGGCCTGGCCCGCGGCAAGTTCTTCTTCGACCCGATTTATCGGGCGGTGGTGGTCGGGCCGCTGGAGCGGCTCGCCCAACTGTTGGCGTGGCTCGACCAGCACGTGGTGGACGCCCTGGTGGACAGCGTCGGCTCGCTGGTCCGGGTGCTGGGCGCCGCCTTGCGGCCGATCCAGGGCGGCCTGGTGCAGTTCTATGCGTTGGCCATGGTGCTGGGCGTTCTCGCCCTGATCGGAGCGTTATTGCTATGAGGAAACGTTTAGCGGGCGGGCTTGCCCGCCGTGTTTTCCTTGCCCGCCGTGTGAATAACCCATGATGAGCGGACTCCTGCTCTCGACGATCTTCCTGCCGTTGGCCACGGCCGTGGTGCCCTGCGGCGCCGCGGCTGTCCGCCGCCTGGCCTTGGGCGCGGCACTCGGCTCGCTGGCCGGCGCCGCCGTGCTCGTGGCCCAATTCCCGGTCTCGTCCGAGCCCTTCGCCCCGGTCGACGTCCCTTGGCTCGGCGCTGCCGGTGCGCCGGGCGGCGTCCGCTTCAGCATCTCCTTGGACGGGCTGAGCCTCTGGCTCTTCGCCCTCACGGCCCTGCTCGTGGTGGTCGCGGCTCTCATCAGTTGGGAATCGATCCGCCGGCAGCAGTCGCTCTACTATCGCCTGCTCATGCTACTGGAGACGGGGATGCTCGGCGTCTTTGCCGCCCGGGACATCATCCTCTTTTATCTCTTCTTCGAGTTCACGCTGGTGCCGCTGTTCTTCATCATCGGCATCTGGGGGAGCGACCAGCGGCGGTATGCGGCGATCAAGTTCTTCCTGTTCACGTTGGCCGGCAGCGTACTGGCGCTGTTGGGGCTGTTGGCCATCGTGTTGTGGTGCTCGCAGGGGGACTGTCCCAATTTTCGTGTCAGCGAAAATGGGACTGTCCCCTTTGGCGCCCTGGCGGATCCGGCGTCGGGAACGATGACCTTCTCGATCGCCGAGCTGACCCAACGCCTGGCCGCGCACCCGATGCCGCGGGGGTTGCAAATGGCGGTGTTCCTGGCCCTGTTTGCGGGCTTTGCGATCAAGGTGCCGCCGGTGCCGCTGCACACCTGGCTGCCGCTGGCCCACGTC
>JBEKCP010000315.1:0-1424 GCA_050014815.1 Thermoguttaceae bacterium
TACCCCGATTGTCCGCAGACACCACGCAAGGCGGCCAACGCCTTCTTTCTCGCGGTGATCCAGGGCGACGTGCTGTCTACCTTGTCAACTGGCTCTGCGTGCCAGACGCGAAAGGTGATCTTCTGACTCGTTACCTCTTCGTATGGCGTGTCGAAACCGATTGCGCTACCCCGCCCGCTCGTGCGTTTCTTCCAGTATTGATACAAGATCGGATAATGGACTTTCTTTCCCTTGATGAAGACAGCCACCGCCGTCCGATTTGTCGCTCCCTCAAACGGGTTCAGTTCGGCCATGTCCTCAACAACAAGCGGGGCGAACACTTGGTCCTTGGGCAGCGCAAAACGGCGAAAACCCTTCCCGCCTCCTGAGGTCTTAAATAGGTTCTGCGGGAGAACGAAACCCAGCTTCCCGCCGTCCGCAAGGTATCGGTCGATTGCAACATAGGTCATCAGCGCTGAAATGTCGTATTTAGCTAACCCGAGAATAGAACGCATCGCCTTGTCAAACTTGGGGAACAGCCCGTAATACTGCCACAGCGCCATTGTGGACCGGCGATACTCATCCGGCAGGTTCTCCCAGTTCACCCACGGCGGATTGCCTACAACGTAATCGCAACCCTCAACGAAGAGCGGCGCAAAGGCGTTCTTGACGATGCGCGCCCAGACGCCGTTCAGCCCTTCGTTGTGAAGTTCCCGCAGCTTGACGTACAAAGCCTCCAAGTCCTGTTGTGCGGCCTCCCTTTCCTTGGCCGTCAAGCTGACTGCTGCCCCGATCCGACGCATGAAGGCGGCCGGCGCTACACCGGACTCGACACACTCATCAAGCAGATTGGCCAGTACGTCCATCCGCTCGCGCTCAGCGAATGCAGCCGGTACGCGGAAATCGCCCACCGATGTCTTCAGCGGGAACACGTTGCCGTCGAATAGACCACTTCCACGGGAGGGCGTCAGCACCGAATCCGCCTGGTACACCGGAATGTCGATGTCGCCCTTTCGGGCCTTCAGCAGGTCGCCAAGGGCAAGTAGGTAGTTCGTCCGGGAAGCAATGACTGCAAGCGGGTTCAGGTCGAAGCCGACAATGTTTTGCAGGATCAATTCAAGGGTCTTGGCCGGGGTCGTTCCACGCCGAGTCGCTTGCTCTCGGATGTACTTGATGAGAATCACCAAGAAGGTCCCCGAGCCGCAAGCGGGGTCCAACACCCGCTTCGTCGCGTCACCAAGGTCACGGTCCTTCCCAAGGGTCTGAATGATGACCCGCTCTGCCAACCAGTCAGGCGTGTAGTATTCGCCGAGATCGTGTCGGATTTCGCGCGGCAGAAGGTAATGGTAAAGCTTCTTGAGGAGGTCTCGGGCATTCTCAGGTGCAAGCTCCAGGGTTCCCGGATCGTACTCCGCCAGCCGGCCGACCACCTTGCTCATTGCCTC
>JBEKCP010000315.1:1433-8655 GCA_050014815.1 Thermoguttaceae bacterium
CTCTTGGTCCCACGCCGCCAGATACCAGCCGAAGAAGTCACCTTCCAGAAAGTTCCGAATCCCATACTCGCGGAAAAGCCCGCCGCGCTCAAGATCGACGAACGCAGCCCGCAGTTCCTGTCCCTCCTTGGAAGCCAATCCGGATAGCGGCGAGGATTCGTTGCCGGCAAACCGTGCCGCTGCAAGGGACGCCACCAGCTTGATGAGGAGCGCGTAATAAGTGTGGAGCGCGAAGAAGACCTTTGGGGCTTCGGCATACTTGGGGTCCAATCCCATGCCCTTGATGAACGTGCGGAACTCTTCCTTGCTCTCAATCTGCGCCGCCCATTCCTTGTATTCCGTTGCCTCACTGAAGAACTGCCGCCATTGTTCGAAAAGCTTGAGCACCAACGGCTGCTTGCTCCGGTGCAGCGCGGCATACAAGGCCCGAACGGCCCGCTGGGCGCGGAGCGTCTTCGGCCCGAAATCCTCAACGAGGTTCTCCGGCACCATTGCCGCCCCAACCGATAGGGCGAACAGCAATCGCAGGAACCGCTCCGTCGTAGCAGCGTTGACGGGGACTGGATCATCTACCGACCACCCTTCCCCGACGCGCCGAACGAAGATGTAATAGCACCCGTCCGTGGCCACGCCCGCCAGACGTTGCGCCTCCCGTCGCTCCCGTTTGCCTACGTCCTGGATGTACTCTTTGAGCTTTTGGATGATTTCCTGATTTGTCCGCCCCTCATTCGATTCCCGAATCACGCGCGGCCGCTTGTACTCCAGGACCAGCCGGTTGTAGAGGGAATCCACGCGGCCCCGGGCCACAGAGAACTCGTCGCGCGGAACGATTGTCAGCCCGGCCGCGCTGCCGGCCTCTTCCAGAATCCTCGCGGCCTCCCGGCGAAAGTCTGCCTCTGTGCCGCCCAACTTGGCAATCCGCTGCAATTCGCGGGCGACGATCGGCGCTTGCTCCGCCGCGATTCTATCGACGTCAGTGCCCACGATGAGACCCCTTTCTTCCGGCTTCAACGGCCAACGGCTGGTTCTTCAGCCACAAACGAATGGCGTCCTTGTGGAACCTCCATATTTCTTACGGCAACATACGTGATAACCGTGCCTTTGCCAAGCGGGGCACGGGGAAAGAAAGGTGAGAAAGGTGTGAAGGATGTGAAGGGGACTTTCGGGCTTTCGCCCTTTCGAGTTTTCGTGATCCGCCCTCTCTCCTCCCCAATCCCCAATCCCCAATCCCCAATCCCTTCCCTCCTCCCCGGCCCAACAATTCGGGCCCTGCGGGCCCCAACCCAGCGCGCCGACTTTTCGGCCACTTTGGGCCCGAAACGGGCTTTTTGGGCACTTAATTGCCCGAGTTTTAGCCAGAATGGGGGTTTCAGGGGCCGGAAATGCAAAGTCCTAAGACATTACGGAGTAACGAGTTATATGCCACAAATTACCCATTTGATTCACAGGAACCGCTTGATGAACGGCGCTATGACCCGGTCTTTCCGCAACTGGCGGATCTGCTGGCGGTCGGCGCCGGGATACTTGCTCTGGTATCCGACGGGACGGAGATTGCGCCCGATCTGATACGCCCGCTGGAGGTGGCAATCGAACGAGGACTGGAGTTCGCAGGCGGTCTGGGCGTCGTAGACGGCCACCGCCACTTCGGAATTCTTCTTCTGCGAGAGTTCGTCGAAGTTATAGCTGCCGATCACGGCGACGCAGCCGTCGATGATGGCGGCCTTCGCGTGGAGATGGTCGCAGCCCCGCAACTCCCAAAGCTCGATCCCGGCCCGCACGAACCGCCGCTTGTCGTTCTCATAGAGGGCCTGGGCCGGCCTCTGGTCGTTCGTCTCGAAGGAATTGGTCAGGATGGTCACGTGGACGCCGCGGCGGCTCAATTGGCACAGCAGGCGTTTCATCTCGCGGGAGAGCGCCAGGTAGGGCGTTTCGAGGACCAGGCTGCTCCGGGCGGTGGACAAGAGCTCGATCATGTCCCGGCCGATCCCCGCCCGCTGCTTCCGGACGCCCGGCAGGTCGTGCATGAAGCAGATCGAATCGCAGGGGACCTCCCTGGCGTCGGCGGACCAATCGCGGGGCGCGTCCAGGCGAAGGATGCCGCGGGCTACGGCCTTGATCGGGGCCTCGTCCAGGAGCTGGCCTGCCCGGCGAATGGCATCCTCGTCGCAGCCGTCGATCAGGTCGCCGTGGTGGTAATACTTGGGGATGTCCTTGCCCGGCGGGCCGGCAAGCCTCGCGGGCAGCACGTCCTCGCCGCACCAGCGGCTCATGTAGTAGCAGCGGGCCTCGGCCGCCGTCGAGCCGCGGATGTAAATGTCGCGATCGACGTAGTTCCGGCAGTCCAGGCCGAAGTATTCGTTCTTCATGTTGCGGCCGCCGGTGATCAGGTGCTCGCCGTCGACAATGAGCAGCTTGTCGTGCATGCGGTGCTTGAGCCACTTGAGCTCCCCCCGAGTGCGGGGATGGAACTCCTTGATTTGCACTCCTTCGCGGATCAGGTGGGCCTCCAGCGCCCGGGGCATCTGGTTGTTGCTGCCCTGCCCGTCGACGATCAGCCGGACCGTCCGCCCGTGCCTGGCCGCGTCCCGCAACAGCGAAAGGAAGGTGAGCGGCACGTCGTCGTCGCCCACGATGTAGTAAGAGGCGTTGATTTCCTGGCGGGCCTGCTGGACGAGATCCATGCGGGCCTGGATGCCCTCGGAGTTCTCGTGCAGGATGCGGAGCCGATCGGCCCTCGCCGCTGCGGCACAACACGCCTGTGCGGCGGCAACAAGGAATGCGGCGGCAATCCACCGGAGTTGCTGGGAGCGGCGTCGGGTCAGGGACTTACGGGTTGCCATGTCTGGCCTCCTGGGGCAAGTGCGTGCTCGCCATAACTCGAGGGTGCCGGCGGCACGGTGCGGGTGGTAACGGGGTAAAGGGGGCAAAGGCCCGGCGGGGTTCATGTGGCGTTTTCGCAACCGCCACGAAACTATAGGTCAGGAAAACGGCCCTGCGGCGAAAAACGGACGGCCAAAACAGCGATTTTCGACGTGGCACGGCGGTTTTCACAACCCCGTGCCGACAAACGACTTGTGACTGCACCGCCGCGACCGCCAGCCATCGGCGCGTCCTGGAATTCCTACGCGAGTGTTGCCAATACCCAACTGTTGCGGAGAATGAATGGCCGGCATCCGCGGATAACCATCCGCGGCCAAGGGTTGTGAAACATGCACCCGTCGCAAATGCACTACTTCCCCGTCACACCGCTCTTCATGCTCCTGTTCCTGGCTGCCTTTGCGGTGGTCGTGGCGCTGGTCGAGTTCGGGCTGGTAACGTATGCGTCCGAGAAGATGGGATCGGCCGCCGCTACATCTCCGGCAGCATGGGCTGCCTGCTGGGCGCCGACATCCTCAATCTGTGCCAGACTGCAAACCTCGGGGGCCCGATCGCTTCCATCGGAGGCGCGCGGGTCCCCAAAGGCATTTTCCTGACGGGCATCCTCGCCGTCCCGCTGGCCTGACACGGACGACCCGCCCGAGCCAAAATGGCCCGAAAACAACTCTTGCACTTCGCTTCGGAACAGGTATAATTTGTACACCAGTTCCGTGAGGCCCTGTCTGCCGAATTAAGGCAATATCGCCCTCCCCCCAACGTGGAGATTCTTCATGGGTATTTCGAGAAGCGGCGTGTTCCCAAGCCATGACGAGTTTGTCGCGGGAATTCTATGCGAGCACAACTCTGGAGACGCCGCCGCGTTTGCTGCCGCCATTCTCCGCGAGTACAACTACAACCCTGACGAACCAAGAGATGAGAAAGGCAGATGGACTACGGGTGGTTCCGGAACTATCGGAAGCCAAGGGGGTTCGCGCATTTCTTTCGATGACTGGCTGGACGCCGTCAAGTACGGTGTATCCCCGGTCTCCGACGATGTCCCCGCGCAACCCCGGGCGGGACCGAAGCCCCGGGCGGTGGCTCCTGTTCCGGGAGTAGCGCTCCCCCCGGACCTTCCGGGCGCGCTGCCAGCAACAATAAACGATGCCTATCGACGGCAACTGGGCGCCGGGGTGCCGCCGAAGGCGCAGGAGATTGCCAAGGAGCTTAAGGATAATGAACTCGCCCAAAAAACCGTCGCGGATCGCCTCCGCGAGTTGCATGACCAGATGGCCAGAGACGAAGCGAGGGGCGAGAACGCGGATTCCGCACTTATTCAGGACGCGCTGGCACAGTTCCGCACGTACCTCGACAAGCAAACCAATCTCGACCGCCAGAGGGCAAGATTGGAGTATCAACTTAAGTCCCTCTTCGACCAATGGCAAAGGGACCGTGCTGACAAACCCTAGCAACGCAATACGGGCCTGCTGTTTTGCCGCAGCGCGCCGGTGGGGACAGCCCGGCCGGGACCACCCACCTCGGGCGTTACCCACCCAGCGTTAACCGCGGAGGCGTACATGAGAACGTATGGTCGAGTCCTGGTTATCTGGACACACTTGGCTCTGGTGGTGTGTGCCGCGGTTTGCGGGGCGGGCGAGCCCCGGACGCAGCACGAGATCGCACAGCGCGAGATCGCGCAAGGCGATGTATTCGCGGCAGCCGGGAAGTTCGAGGACGCCCGCCGAGCCTTCACGCGGGCAATCGAGGCCGACCCGACGTCGGCCGAAGTATACGTGAAGCGAGCCATTTGTTCAGCCGTCGGTCGCGCATTTGATCCGGCAATCAAGGACCTTTCGGAAGCGATCCGACTCGACCCTACGCTCGAAGAGGCGTATTGCCTTAGAGCGTGGGCCTACCGAATCACGGGGGCGTGGGATGGGGTGGTTCGCGACGGGCGGCGCGTCAAGTCCGGACCTCTCCCTTCGGTAGCCCGTCCGGACGACCTTGCTTACCGGAACGCACGGTCTCTGCTGGGCATTTCCCAGAACCAGTTTCGCCGCATCGACGATTTGGCCTTCTTCGCGAGCGAGTGGCAATGTGCTGCGGACGCCGCGGCGCAGCGAGATGGCCTTACCACGGCCGAAGCGAAGAAGCGGGCTGCCGCGACGCCCAAGGACGCGTCGGGATTTTGCGAGCGCGGTCGGTGTCACGTGCTGACACATGAGTTCGAAAAGGCAGCCGCGGACCTCAACAAGGCTGTTGAAATGGGCGCACGCGACGCGGACACCTTCCTGCTGCGGGCCCTTGTCCGCGGCCGCCGTGGCGACCTTCCGGAGGCAATTGCCGATTTGAATCGCTCCCTTGCGCTTGCCCCCAAGTCGTCCCGCGCCTTTCTCGTGCATGGATTGGCAAATCTAGGTCTCGGCGAGCACACAAAGGCCATCGAGGACATGACCCGGGCAATTGAACTCGACCCGAAGGATCCGAACGGCTATTGCACACGGGCGCAAGTCTTCTTCGACATGGGCGATTTCGATAAGGGTGTTAGCGACCTAAGGGCGGCGGTGTCGCTAAAGAACGCCGAATCGTATAGGTTGTGGGAGTACTCGGGGAGGCAGTGAATAGCGGCCTGCCTCGCGGCCACGACGCAGGAGCTGAAGGTCGATCGCCGCGTCAATTCCCCGCTGCGGCCAGCCAGGCCATGGCGAAAGTTGTGAGGTTCAGCGACATGTGCAGCACCACCGACGGCACGATGCGGTGCGTGCGATAGTACAAGAGGCCGAGCACCAACGCGAAGAAGAAGAGGCTGACCGGATCGGCGGCCACCCCCGTGGGCATGAGCTTCGTGAGGCCGGCCTGGATCGCGTAGATCGGCACTCCCACCGCGGCAAACGCGACGAGCCCCAGGCGGACGTCGGAGGCCAGGTGCCCGGGCGCCCAGCCGAGGTCCCGGGCCGTCGCGCCGGCGCGGACGCGCAGCCAGGCAATGCCCACCGCCATCGTCAGCACATTGACCACCGCCTGGCCGACGAGCATGACGACGACGTAGTCCAGCGGGTACTGCTGCCGCACGAAGGGGTGCATGTAGGCGAAGGCCAGCGAAGTCAGGGCGATCGGGCCGGCGCCGATGGGCAGGAGCGGCGGGACCTGGGGCAGTTGGCGCCGGCGGCGGCGCTGGGCCGCCTCCAGCCACCCCTGTAGCAAGACGCGGAACAGGAACTCTTCGGTGATCGGCGCCACGACGACGGCCATCAGGCCCGCCGCCAAAAGCATCCAACCGCCTCCCTGGCCGACCAGTTGCAGCATGGGATGGTCGGCGCCCCCGCGGCCGCCGTCCAGGGGCACAGGCTGCACCACTTCCGGCCCAAGCACGATCACGACGATCCTTCCGAGCACGCCGATTGCCAAAACGAAGAACAGCACGACGAACAGCACGTCCAGGCCGTTCCAGGGCACGCGGCGGCGGCCCTCGTAGGGCACCAGCGGAAGTTCCGCCCGCCGCCGTCGGGCGATCCAGACCCAGACCCAGACGAAGGCGGTGACGGCCAACGCCGCAAGGATCACCTCCGTCAGCGCGATTTCGGCCTGGTGGTTCATGCCGGATTATGGCTGCTCTCGCAACAGCCTGACGGCGGCCAGCACGTAGACTACGCCGGAATAGACCGTCAGCACGACGGCCGCCCAAACGGAGATCACCGTCGTCCACCAGATCCAGTCGGGCAAGGCGGCTTTGGTGTAAGAAACGAAGACCAGGCAGGACCCGGCCGCGATGCACTGGAGCACCATCTTGAGCTTGCCCGACATCTTGGCCGAGAAGTCCGAGCCCCGATCTTCGAGGAAGCTCCGCAGCGCGGTGACCAGGAGCTCGCGGCCGACAATGACGACGACCATCCAGGTTCGAAGCGCCCAGGGCTCTTCCAACATCCGCGGGACGGCCCCCACGAAGATGAATGTGCCGCAGATGATCACCTTGTCGGCGAACGGGTCGAGGATCCGCCCCAGCGTGGTGATCTGGCCGTATTTCCGCGCCCAGAACCCGTCGAGCCAGTCGGTGGCCCCGGCCAGGATGAACAAGGCCAGGCTGGTCATGTAATGCTCCCAGGCGATCAGGCCGAAGAGGACGACGGAGAGCAGCAGTCGCAGGGTGGTCAATTGGTTGGGCAGGTTGAAGACCTTGCCGAGGCGGGCACCACGCGAAGCGTGGTCGGCGGGCCGGCCAGGCGGGGAAATCGATTGGGTCATGCGAGAGGCTTCGTCAATAGGGATTAGGGATTGGGGATTAGGGATTGGTGGGGGAAGGAGCGACGACCGGAGAAGGATGAAGGGCCCGAAGCTACGCCAGTCCAATCCCCAATCCCCAATCCCCAAT
>JBEKCP010000316.1:0-7216 GCA_050014815.1 Thermoguttaceae bacterium
TAGTTGCGGTTCCAGATCGGCTCCAGGAACGAATTGGCGAAGCGGAAATAGAGGATATTCATGATCGCCTCCTTCCCGAGGAAGTGATCGATGCGAAAGATCGAGTCTTCCGGGAACACCGACCTCGCGACGCGGTTGAGTTCTCTCGCAGAGGCCAGGTCGCGCCCGAACGGCTTTTCCACGATGACGCGCGCATGATCGGCCAGGTCCGCGGCGCCGAGCCCTGTGATCACCGTCGGGAAGAGCGAGGGCGGGATGGCGAGGTAGTGCGCCGGGCGTCGAGCGCGCCCCAGGGACTCCTTTATCTTCGTGAACGTGTCTCGGTCGTTATAGTCCCCGCTAACGTAACTCAGCAGCGACAAAAGATGGTGGAGGGCGCGTTGGTTATCGATCCCGCCGGATTGCTTGATGCTGTCCTTAACACGGTTGCGCAGTTGCGCCAGACTCCACTTCGGGGAGGCGACGCCGATGACCGGGACCTTCAGGGCGCCGCGTCTTGCCATCGCATAAAGCGCCGGGAAGATCATCTTGTGTGCGAGATCGCCCGTCACACCGAAGAGCACCAGCGCGTCCGAACGAGAGGCGGTCATGAGACACCTCCCGGGGTGGAGCCGGCCTTTTCCACGTGACCGCCGAAAGCGTGGCGCATCGCGGAGAGCACCTTGTCGGCGAAGTCGGCCTCGCCGCGCGAACTGAAACGATCGTAGAGCGCGGCACTGATTACCGGGGCCGGGGCTGACTCGTCGATCGCCGCCATAACCGTCCAGCGACCCTCGCCTGAATCTGAAACCCGGCCTTGGAAGTCCGCCAGGTCCGGGCTGCCAAGGAGTGCCAGCGCGGTCAAATCCAGCAGCCACGAAGCAATCACGCTGCCGCGGCGCCAGACCTCGGCGATGTCGGCCAGATTCAGGTCGTATTGATAGTGCTCGGGGTGGCGCATCGGGGTGGTCTCGGCATCGGCACTCCGCCGCCACCCGCCAGCAGGTACCCGGCCGGCGTTGGCGTGATGGAGGATGCTCAGCCCCTCCGCGTAGGCGGCCATGACGCCGTACTCGATCCCATTGTGGACCATCTTGACGAAGTGGCCAGCGCCGGCCGGCCCGCAGTGCAGGTAGCCGTGCTCTGCGGTGCCGCTTGCCTTCTCCCGCCCCGGCGTGCGTGGTGCCGCCTCGATACCAGGGGCGAGGGCCACAAAGATCGGGGCAAGACGCCGCACGGCCGCATCGTCACCGCCGATCATCAGGCAGTATCCGCGGTCCATCCCCCAGACTCCGCCGCTGGTCCCGACGTCCACATAGTGAATGCCTTTCGATTTCAGTTCGGCGTCACGGCGGATGTCATCGTGGTAGTAAGAGTTGCCGCCGTCGATGACCACGTCGTCGTTCTCAAGGAGCGGGACAAGGGCCTTCAGCGTTGGATCGACTGCGGCCGCCGGCACCATCATCCAGAGGGCGCGGGGTTTGCTCAACTTATGCAGAAAGTCCTCCAGCGACGCTGTCCCGACCGCCCCTTCTGTGACGAGTGCCTGGACGGCTTCCGGATGGATGTCGTAAACGACGCACTGGTGCCCGGCGCGCAGAAGGCGCCGCACCATGTTGTTCCCCATCCGACCCAATCCGATCATGCCCAGTTCCATATCGTGTTCCTTTCCCTTGCAAGACTGCCACCCCGGCCGGGCACCGACGTCAAATGCTGGCCAGTTCGCCGAAGTACTCGTGGTCCTCGGCGTAACCTCCTTCGCCTAGGTTGCCCGACCAGTACCCCACTGGATGTAAGCCACGGCAACCAGGAGCAACGGCGGCGAGACGAGCAGCAGGAGTGTCTTGAGTCGAATGTGCATGATTATCCTCTCCCACCCGAGAGTTATCCGGCTCGCTTGCTCTTCCGGATCTTCTTGAGGGCCGAGCCTTTGTGCATGGCCAGGTGGTCTGTCGTGTCGCTCTCGATCAGGTATTGTGGCTCTTCCTTCGACGCGTGAACGGTGTATCCCTTGAACGTGATTGCCGAGACGATGCGTTTCTTGATCGTCCCGCGGACTCGGCCTGCTTCCGAGTTCCACTGAACGTGATCGCCTACTTTGAAGTTAGGTGTCATCGGTTAGGTCTCCTGTAGATGCGAATGGGCAGGGGGGAACGCACCTTCGTATGAGAGTCGCCCGTCTACCAGCCGGGCCGCCGACGTGTACGGATGCTCTTGGACTCTGTCGGAACCCAGGATGTGGACAACCTGCGTGCTCGTGGCCTTGAGATAATCAGCGATCATTGAACGGTGACATCGCCACCAGACCGCTTCGGAGCACATGACCGCGGTCCGGCCGGCGCGAGCGATTTCCAATAAGCGATCAACGCCATCGCGGAACGGCTTGGTCTCCATGTAGTCGGCATAGCCGCGGAAGGAGGCGTTTCGCCAAAGAAGGTTGCGCGAGTCAGGTCGGGCCGGTCGCCGCCCGCCCAGTTCGATCAAGTGTTCGTAGTGAATGCCTGCCGCGCCCAGTGCGCGGTGTAGTGTGTCCCTATTGAAATGAGGAAGACGACGAGAGCCGGGGAAGTGCCGCACATCAACCAGGATCTCGATCTGGTATCGGCGCAGGAGGTCAATGAATTCCTCGATCGTTCGAGTCGAGTGTCCGATGGTCCAGATGGTAAGCGAGCCACGGGTCATGGCCCTTCCTTTCCTGCCGGACTGATACAGACCTGAAAGTCCCGTCCTTCCCAGTGCCCGGCGTTCGTCCAGAAAAACGTGAAGCGGACCGGCGCATGCTGCTCCGGTGCCACTCGGATGTCTGCATACTCATGGCCGGTTCCGATGGGCGCGGACCGCGCGTCATGGGCTTGGCTCCAATCGTCGCAGGTCCAACGCAACCGAAACGGAGAATTTGCTTGGATCCGCAAGGTTCCCCCGGCGGGTACGGAGCGGACCTGTCGGTTGAATTTCCAGATCTCCAGGGGCGGCGTCTTGCGGCGGTTACGGTAGCGGTCAGCGACCTCCGGGATCAGGTCGAAGACCTGGCCGTCCGTCGCGGAGCGTACCAATTTGATGTACTCGGCATGCGCCCAGCAAAGGGGCATGACGCCCCCGGTCGGACGGCCAAGAACCATGTGGGCGTTGGGCAGGTCCGGCAACGCCCAGACTTGCTCGGGCAGAAGTTTGGTCGATGAGGCAAAACGCTCCATCGCCCGGACATAAGGCTCCACATCGCGTCCGGCAGCCAGTTCGTAATGCCCGCGCTCCCCGGTAAGCAACGGCCAAGCGTGGCCGTACCCCCAGCCCTGGAATGGCCCGCCATCTTCCCGCTGCCCATAGCCGTCGTGGTTGTACCGACGCCAACAAGGGCCGAAGGGAGTGTTCACTTTAAGAATCGCATCCACCACGCGGAGCGAATCCGCGATCAGGGGATCGCCCGGCCTGCGGATACCGTAGCGGACCAATTCAAGGAACCCCGCATCCACGATCTCCTTGGCCGGATACGCGATAGGCGCGCCGGGCGGTTGGTTTCGCAACTCCAGTACACCGTGATTGGCGTCTTCATCAGGTTGGGGATCATCGCCAGCCGCGGGGTGAATGCGGATGAAGTGGCGGCGAATGCCGGGGACCAGTACACTTTCGGTGGTCACCGTCCAGGACTCGATATGCGACTCCAGGAAGTCGGCGTACTCTTCGAAGTATTGCGCCGTGGCCTGCCGGCCTCGCTCGCGCGAAAAGGCGGCGGCACAGATCAGCGCGGTGATATGCACCGCCAACGTCGATGGCGAGTAACCGCCGTTCTCCTCCCAGCGTTCCTGCGGAGTGACCGGTCCATGGCAGATCAGATAGCCGGCCGCCTTCAACACCATCGGATAAGGATCGAAATTCTGGAGCGCCTGGGCTTGATGCAGACGCCAGGCGAGAATAATCGGAAACGCAGTCTCATCCAACTGGATGCGGCGCCAGTGCGGTTCGCCGTTAATCCAGAAATTCTGGTCGAAACCGCCATCCTCCTTTTGAGTCCAGGCCAAATAGATAAGAGCGCGAAGCGGGACCTCGGCGCTGCCGGCAGCCAACAGGCCGCTGGCGCTGTGGCACATGTCGCGCGTCCAGACCAGATAGTAACCTTCCAGGTCGTCGCCCGTGTACTCTCCCCAGGGGATGCTCAGCGACGCTATCAAGGCGCCGTCGTAAGTCTTGTCTTCATGCGCCAATAACATGTTCTGGCTGACGTGATAGAGCGAGCCGCCGTCGCCCGTCACCATCGCCATCTTCGGTTCCATGTGATGGCAAACACGCTGCCACTGCTCGATGAAGCGGGCGCGGTGATCGGTGAAGGAAGTGCCCAGCGCCTGCGCAACCGTGACCAGGGTGTGATGGAGACTCTCCCCGAAGGCAAGGGCCAGAACGAATTCCCGGCTCTGCCGGGTATCGAGTTCCCCGGTCAGAGCGATGTTGCCGTCCGGCGCGCAGTCGAATTCCCAGTCCATCCGGAAGTTGCGAGCCAGGTCTTGCCAGCCGTCGGTCGCTCCCGCATAACCGCAGGAGCATCGCAAGAACGGGACCGAGGCTGCCAGCACGAGCCAAGTAGCGCCTTTGTGGGCCGTGAGGACTTTTCCCCAATTGGTCTGCACCACGTTCCCAAAGTTGCCCCGGCCGCCGGATTCCAGGTGCGGCGCGAGCAAGGCGAAGAGCCGCAGGTTAGCGAGCATTTCGGCTTCCGCCTCCAGACGGGTGTGCATAAGCAAACAGTTCTGATGAGGATCGGTGATAATCTCCTTGGTGATGCGGTAGCGCCCCCCGGGATCGACATTGGTGATGCGGAAACCCAGCGCGTCTGGGAGCAAGCACTCATGGGTGTTCACCATACGGCGTTCGTCGCTGAAGAAAGTTTCCCCGTCGGTTATCAGATATTGCAGATCGCGGATTTGCGGCCGATCGATGGTCGGATAGTAGATCTCGTTCAGGATGCCCTTGGAGACGGTGAACCAGACCCGGCTCAGAGCCGAGTAAGCGGTGCCCACGCCTTCTTTGTCACTGCGCGTCCACCGGGGCTCGATCCCAGGACCGCCAGTAGCCGGATTTGCCTCCAACAAAATCGACATCACGATTTCCTCAAGGCGACTCTCGCAGTTTCGATAGCCGACTCTCAATAGCCGGCAAACTCTTCGATGCGGATGTTGTCGTCATCGACTCCCGTGTCTTTGAGCATCGCATGCATGGCTTTGACCATGGTTGGTGGTCCGGTGACGTAGTAGATGGGCGAAACGAGTTCCACCAGGTACTTGGCCAGCATCTGCGAGTTGATCACGCCTGTCTCACCCTGCCAGGAACGATGCGAGTTCTCCATCTCGCTCATGCAGGAAATCAATCGGTAATTGGGGTTCTGCTTCTCCAGGTCCTGGAGTTCGTCGAGAAATGCAGCATCTTCCGGACGCCGGTTCCCATAGAAGAGAAATATGGGCAGCGGCAGCTTCTCCTTCGCGGCATTCAGAAGAATACTGCGAAACGGCGTGATCCCGATCCCGCCGGTCAGGACTACGGCAGCCCGGGACTTGTCATTGTGAAGTTTCAAGTCGCCAAAGGGTCCCTCCACTCCTACTTCCGTGCCCGGGGGAAGCCCCCTCAGCACCCGCTTGAAAGCCGTGTCCCGTAAACGGGTCGCCACCATGATGAAATCTTCATAGGGTGCGCTCGCAATCGAGAAGACGCGCGAATTGCCTTCGGCGTCGCTCTCGGGCGGATTCAGCAGGGTCATCTCGATACACTGGCCAGGCGTAAACGTGAGGGAAGCGGGCTTTTCAAAGCGGAAGGCCATGGTCTGCTCAGCCACCTCCTGGTGGCTCTTCAGTTTCATGAGATAGGTCGGGCTCGTAACAGTGGTACTCATTTTCTTCTCCTCGTGCGGGTTCTTGTCGTTCCAGACGTGCATTGGCCTTCATTGAGACGAGACCGTTGCGCGTCGCTCGTCGCGACGGCGGCAGGTCACTTGATTCCTGCCGGGAGAAAGGCAGTCGGTTCACCCCTGGTCATGGCGGATATCCCGAAGCACCGGAAACAAGAAAGCCGACGTGGCGGAATGCACGAAGCATTCGACCACATCGGCTTACTCTTCAACGAGCCCCCCACACAAGCGAGTTGCTCTTCATCTAGTCCTCCGACGAACTCGTCCTGCACATTGTATGGCGATGAACGGCGGCTGCAAGGGACGAATGTCGCAAGCCATTGATTCTTATACGGTTGCGTCGCTTGACCAATCATCGTGCCGAGGCCGGCTGTCGGCGTATTCTCGTTGAAAAAGTCCCCTGGTACAATTTCCCCTGACGTGCCTGGAGGAACTTTCCTGGTCGAGCGGCAGACCCCACCATTAGCATTGACTTTTCGACGGTTTCGCCGAGAATGGCGGGAACTTAATGTCCGAGGCGTATCCGGAACTCGATTGGCTGGGGAATTTGCCGGGGAAGACGGTGTCGGGAAAAGCTCTTGGGTACGGGACTTGGCGGCGCTGCACATTTCGGAGTTCGGTTGATGCATTTCCCTTGGTGGTACGTTAGCCATGCAACCGCGCCGATGCTGATCGCCGCTATCTCGGTGATCCACATGCTGGTTGCGCATTATGCCGTCGGCGGCGGATTATTTCTGGCCGTCGAGACCACGCACGCCTACCGCACGCAAGACCGCGACTACCTGGCCTATTTGAAACGGCACGCTAAATTCTTCGTCCTGTTGACGGTTGCCTTCGGCGCGATCACGGGCGTTGGTATCTGGTGGACTATTGGGCTGGCGTCGCCGCTGGCCACACGAGTATTGATTCACACTTTCGTTTTCGCCTGGGCGACGGAGTACGTCTTCTTCATCGTCGAAATCGTGTCCGCGTGCATCTTCTACTATTACTGGGGCCGCCTGCCGGAGAAAACCCATACAATCATCGTTTGGATCTACGGCGTCTCGGCCTGGGCAAGCCTGGCAATCATCGCCGCCATCACGGCCTTCATGCTTGACCCGGGCAATTGGCGCGCCGATCACCAGTTTTGGAGTGCGCTCCTGAATCGGCAGGCGCTGCCGCAGATCATTGCCCGTACGGGCGGGGCGCTGTTGCTCTCATCGCTCTACGTGTATCTGCACGCCGCGATCGTGATCAAGGATACGAGACTGCACAAGCTGATCGAATTGCGGTCCACCCGTCCAGCTCTGCTCGGCGCCGTTCTTATCACGCTTGGCGGTTGCTTGTGGTACGCCTTTCTCCCGCCCT
>JBEKCP010000317.1:0-8361 GCA_050014815.1 Thermoguttaceae bacterium
TGATGAAAGTGCTGGAGCCGAACCTGAACACGCTCGATCACCTGATGCGACGGAACCGGCGCGACTTTGCGGCGGCCGTCCGCAAGGGCGGCCCGCGGCGCGAGCGCCAGGCGGCTTGGCGCCGGCTGGGCAACCGGCGGGGGCGTGCGGCCCGGCTCGTCGAAGAGCTCGGGCTCCGCATCCAGCGGTTGCAGCCGGTGTTGGAGCGGCTCAAGCAGGTCTCCCGGCAGATGGACGACTTGCAGGCGGAGGTGTGGCAGTTGCGCGGCCATTCCGGCAACGCGGCGCGGCGTCGCGAGCTTCGCAAACAGCTTTGCCAACTCATGCGGATCACGCTGGAAAGCCCGGCCACCCTCCGCCGCCGCATGGCCCGGACCTCCGTCCTCGCCTCCCGCTATGAAACCGCCAAGCGCCAACTCTCGGCCGGCAACCTCCGGCTGGTGGTCTCGATCGCCAAGCGCTACCGCAACCGGGGCCTGAGCTTCCTCGATCTGATCCAGGAAGGCAACACGGGGCTGATGCGGGCGGTCGACAAGTTCGAATCCGCCCGCGGCTACAAGTTCTCGACGTATGCCACCTGGTGGATCCGCCAGGCCATCACGCGGGCCATCGCCGACCAGAGCCGCACCATCCGCGTCCCCGTCCACATGATCGAGACGATGAGCCGCGTGCGGGGCGTCCATCGCCAGCTCTTCCAGGAGCACGGCGCCGAACCGACCATCGAGCAGACGGCCTGCGCCGCCGGCATCCCGGTGGAAGAGACCACCTGCGTGCTGCGGATGAGCCACCAGCCCCTCTCGCTCGATCAACCCGTCGGCGAGCACGACGACACCTATTTCGGAGAGTTCCTCCAAGACCACCGCGAGGACGACCCCCTGCTGGAAATGAACCAGGAGATGCTCAAGTCGCGGATTGAAGAAGTGCTGCAGAGCCTCGACTATCGCGAGCGGGAGATCCTCCGGCTCCGCTACGGGCTGGTAGACGGCTATTCCTACACCCTGGAGGAAGTCGGCAAGATTTTCGCAGTCACGCGGGAACGGGTTCGCCAGATCGAGACGAAGGCCGTCCACTCGCTACAGCATCCCATCCGGGCCCGGCAGCTCTCCGGCTTCCTGGACGACCCGCGGCATCACGCGGCGCTCGGGGCGCTGGTGGCCGAGGCGGCCACCGCCCCGGTCGAGAGCGTATAGGGCCCATGCACAGCGCAACCTCCCCGCCACCGCTGGCATTGCCAGGGGATACGGTCACCAAGGTTCCTTTTCGGGGTCGTTACCGTGAAATTCCGTGAGCGGTCGGCAAACTTGCTTTTCCAAGAAACGCATAAAGCCTTGTTGTGCAAGGCTTTATGAAGTACCCCTAGGGGAGTGGGACGGGCGAAACTGAAAACCTTTATGTGGCAAGGACTTACAACTTCGTTCGCCCACAAAATCGCCCTAACATTCGCCCAAATTGCCCTACCTTTTTCGGCCAAAGCCCGTTAGGCGAATGGGGTTCAACTGCTCTATTATACCCGTCATTGGGCCACCCGCCATCGCATTTAATTCACTGGCTCGCTCGACCGCCCCCGGCCCCTGCTCCTTCTTCCCTCCGGGCCGGTGTGTAAAGTGTAGCGGAATGGGCGGCGTCTGGGCCAATGAAGGTGGCCGCTTTTCCTACCCTGGCCCGTGGCTTGGAGCCGCGGTATAACCGGGGCATGATCGTCGCCAGAACCATCGCCGCTGGAAATCGACGCAGCCTGTCCGAACCCAAAGTCCAAAAGTCCAGGGGTTTTTTGGCTGCACACTGACCGAAGTTCCGATGGCGAAGAATGTTCCCAGGAGTGGAAAGAAGACGCGGCTCACAACCGCCGTGAAGGGAAAGCGATACCACTGTGCCAAGTGCCGCAAGCGAAGCCCAAGACCAGTGAAGAACCCCGCCCCCTGGTACTGCCCCAAGTGCCTCAAAGAAGGCGATGCTGCGAATGAGGAAACGACCGACTGATCCGCAACCAATGCTGGCATTACTGTGGAGAACCCAATGAACCCAACGACCCTGATCGACAACTACCTCGCTGGCCCCCAATTGCTGCGACATGCCGTGGCGGGGTTGTCCCATGAGCAACTCATTGCCCGTCCCATCCCCGGCAAGTGGTCCACCCTGGAAGTCATCTGCCACTTGGCCGACTTCGAGATCGTTGGTGCCGACCGGATCAAACGGGTGATTGCCGAGAATGAACCGACCCTGTTCGACGGCGACGAGAAGGTGTTTGCTGCTCGCTTGTCCTACCACCAACGGAATGCCGAAGAGGAAGTCCTGCTCATCGAACTGATCCGCAAGCAAGTGGCTCGGATTCTTCGCACGCTCAATCCCGAAGACTTTCAACGCAGGGGTATCCATTTGGGCGTAGGGCCTATGACGCTGGAAGGGTTCGTTCAGGTAAGGATCAACCACATTGCCCATCATGTTCGGTTCATCGAGGAGAAACGGAAGGCATTGGCCCTGGCATGAACGACAATCCTCCAAAAAGCCAATCAGAAGTGGAAGACCCTCGGGTTCGTTTCGCGGCAGAACGGACGCTCCTGGCCTGGATGCGAACCGGACTCGCTCTGATGGGCTTCGGGTTCGTTGTTGCTCGGTTCGGTCTGTTCCTCCGCGAGATTGCCGCAGCCGGTCAGGTGGCGGCTCACCAGCACTCTACGGGCTGGTCCCTCTGGATTGGGACGGCACTCATCGGCCTGGGTGTGGCTGTCAGCTTGGTTGCATCATTCGAGTATTATCGCTTCGTCTGTTTGTCCAAGCAGGGACGAACCTGCACTCCTCGCACGGCATTGCTCGCAGTCGTTGTCGGTGTCATTCTCGCCGTTCTTGGGATCGTGATGGCGTTGTACCTGATCCTGGTGAGTTACTGAAAGTCTACTCCGGCAGCAACGCGAAGCCATTGGGTAACGGTGCATTCAAGAGGAACCCCATGCCTCCCAAACACCCCTGGCTCGGCCTCGTCGTCTTCCTGGCCATCTGTTTCGCCGCTGCGGGGATCGGCGGGGCGGTCACGACGCCGAAGATCGCTATTTGGTATGCGACCCTCACCAAACCAAGTTGGAATCCTCCCAACTGGATTTTCGGGCCGGTGTGGTCATCCCTCTATTTCTGCATGGCCGTTGCTGCGTGGCTGGTCTGGCGACAAGGCGGGTTCTCCGGTGCCAAGCTGCCGCTGACTCTGTTCGCCGTTCAACTCGTTCTGAACGTGCTTTGGTCTTTCATCTTCTTCGGGCTTGAGAACCCCAGCCTTGCGTTCGTGGAAGTGCTTTTCCTCTGGCTGGCAATCGCGGCGACAATGGTGACGTTCTGGCGGCTTTCGGTCATCGCCGGAATCCTGTTCGTGCCCTACTTGGCTTGGGTCGCCTTCGCCAGCGTGTTGAACTTCACGATCTGGCGATTGAACGGGTAAGGTTAAGGCCCAAAAGCGTGACACAAACCCAGGCTTTCCATGCTGCAACTACTTCGACCCCAGCACTCTCCGTGTTTTTCGCCGTAAAGACATGATTTCATTAGAGGCGATTCAGGAAGTCTACGGGGATGGTTTCGTGGGCAGGGCACCGTACCGCCTGATCTCGCGTGACCGATTCCGTCGCCTCACGGGCCACTCTGCTGACTAATGGAGTGAACCGGAACCATGAGTCGCCACGAAACAGCATTGGTATGGCTGCTGCGGATTTCCGCCGTTGTTCTCCTGACCGCCCTCATCCCCGCCGTGATGCCATTCGTGTGGATGAAGGACATTCATCGCTGGCTGGGAATGGGCGAACTTCCCGAGGGGCCGATTGTGGGCTACCTCACCCGGTCGCTCTCGGCCATGTATGCGATGCACGGGGCGTTGATCCTGTTCGTTTCCCTGGACGCTCGCCGCTACCTTCCCGTGGTGAAGTGCCTTGCCTTCCTGTGCGTATTATTCGGAATGGGGATGCTCGCCCTCGATGTCCTGGTCGGAATGCCGTTGCCGTGGATCGTCGGGGAAGGACCATTTATCGTTGTCCTGGGTGGGATCATGCTGTGGTTGGCAAGACGGATTCAGGACGGCTGACCCCAATCCCTCCCGTCTATTCTTTACTTCTTTTGGCCGGGAGCACCTGAAGGGCCTCGATTCGATGCCGCTCGACATCGGTGTGGAACCGGATAGTGACCACATCGCCCTTCTTCAGGGCCTTCAGTCTTGCCACCATTTCTCCGGGAGGCCAACTGATCGCGTAGCCATCCAGCGGCCCGCTCTTGGGTTTCACCGCAACCCAGAAATCGTTACTGAATTGGACTTCGCCGGTCACTGTCCCCTTCAACGGCGTTCTGGCTCTCTGCATAGCGAGCACCTTGTTGCCGTCATCGCCCTTGAGGTAGGTGAATTGCACGCGGTCGGGGACGAAGACGCCTTTGCACTTCGGCGGGAAGCCGAACGTATTCTTGTCGAAGCTCTCTGCTAACGCGAACTTGGTGGGGGCATCTTCGCCATCGACCCAGATCATGGCGAAATCCTTCTTGTTGTCCGTCAGGACACCCGCAGCGGCGATGGGTTTGCCTGGTTTGGCATCCTTGGGGCTGTCAGCCGCGATGACGCCACCCGCCATCAGTGCCGCTGTCAGAACGATTGCTGCCTTTCGCATCGCTGTCTCTCCTCGCGTGTCGTGTGGTGGGTTGGGAATTGATCGTCTTTCGGCCTCATGGGCATCATCCAATTCCAGAAAAGATGTGGCTGCTGCTTTTCTACCTCGGCTTCCTCGGCACCTTGAGCATTTCCAGCCTGTTCATCGCCTCCCGCTTCCCAATTCCTCGCAGGGCGACCAGGGCGGCGAGTTGCTCCTTGCGTGGCCGGGAGTTGCCTGCCTCCCAGTTGTAGATCGTCATGGCCGAAACGCCGACCAGCTTGGCATAGTTCTGCTGGCCAAGACCCAAACGCTCCCGCTGGGCCTTCGCGGACCTGGCTGAGAACCTGACACCTTCCAACTCCTCATCGTCCTTGACTTGGGGCTCGGCCAATCGCTTACGCTCCTGGGCCTTGAGGAACGCGATTTCCTTCTGCTGGCTCTGTGTTAGCCGCTTCAGCTTGGCGATGTCGCGGCGGAATTGGGTCACGGCTCCCTTGGTCGAGGAGATACTGACCCTGATTTCTCGCTTCGCTAAACGACGGATTTCGTCTTTGAGAACAGAGGCGATGTTGGGCATGGACGGAACTCCTGGGGTGATGGGCAATTCCACGATTATACCCTCTCCCGTGACATTTTCCACACAAGAAGGGACTCAGCCCGCTTCTGGAACGGATCGCCAGGACGATCTACGCCAAGGTCGGCCACTTCGTCCACCCGACTTTTGAGCAATGGGAAATCGGCTTCATGCGGGACATGCACCCGTGGCGAGAAGTGTTGCTGTGGGAGGTTATTGCCCGAACCTACGACCTCTACTCGGCCAAGCACCCCGATGCAAACGGCGAACAGGTGGTCGGCACCATTTCCACCATTTCAATGGGGCAGGTTTCCGAGAACGAGATGGACAAGGAACTTCGGGAGCTATTCATTGAGGCCGGTAAGAAGCGATGGACCGCCCTCATGGACGAGCCTGTCGAGTTTCCAGAGGGCAACGCAATCGTGCTTCAATACGAAGACGTCGTGGATGAATGGAACGGCCAGATTCACCCGAACCTCCGAAGGCAATTCGACCCACGCCCAATTCTCGCCCAGGCCGACATTATTTTGGGCCAGGATGTCAAGACCGAGAAGTTCTTCTGTCTGTTTGGAAAGGATCGGTTGGAGGAGGGCGGAATCCCGTGGGGGCTGAAGACCGTGGTTATCGGCTTGGACCCGGAGAATGAGAAGACCGAGGAAATGGACAAAATCTGGGCCCCGTTCGGAACTGATTCCATCGCTGCACAGCCAATTCCGCAGGGTTGTCGGCGAGGTGCCGTCGTTTAAGATGCTGCCATCGCAACATCTAATGGAAGTCCTTTCCAGCGACAACAGAGCAGACCTGTTTCTCGGTGGGATTGTTAATGAGAGCAGTGGAACGCTCACATTGACTCGTGGAGATTTGAGCACATTGATTGTTCCGCTTTCTATGTTCCCTGCCGATGGTCCGAACAGGCCGGAGTTCGGGAGGTTTGAGCTGGATGATTATGGCTATACGATTCGTTTCGGCGCTTTTGAGGCATCGGCCCACTCGGTTCTTTACAGGGTTGACCCTGAGTATAGGTGTCGAGCCAACAAGCGCCGGATAGCAGAAGACAAGGGTTTTGGGCCTTCTTTGCGACGGTTGCGAATCCTTCGCCGACTTTCCAGAAACGCTTTTTCGGGAATCTCGCCCAAGACAATTGCACGCATCGAACGTAAGGAAACAGAGAAGCCTCATGGCAAGACCCTTGACACCCTCGCCAAGGTGCTTGGGGTCGCACCCGAAGACATCGAGACTTATTGATCGGGGTGGGCTGCGCCTTCCAAGCGGCAACGAAAAGGACGGTGAGCAATGGCGACGATCAAGACAATGGTCAACTTGAAGGGAAAGAAACGAGACCGCTACCTGGAACTTGTGCTGGCGTTTCCCCTGGCTTCGATCAAGTCCGGGGAGCATCTTGAAGCGGCTCAAGAGGTCATGGATCACTCCTCGGCGATAACGAATTCATCTTCCTGGAGGTGGCGAATCAGATCATCGGCCATGCGATGATCGATCATGATGGAACCGCCCATCACCTGCCACTCCTCGTAGTCGATCACACCGACATCGCAAGCTTTGTTTGCGTCTGCCGATATGGGGGTAAGGGCGACCATGCCGCCCGGCATTGTGGCGACCCAAAAGTCGGCCTCATCCTTTACACACGGATTTTCGAGTATCATGCTGATTCTCCTTCACGGTAATGACATCAGTCGGCTCGCCCCTTTCCGCCCCGCCGTGCGGTGGATCTCTTCGTCGATGCAGTGACGGCCCGGGGCAAGGTCGTCTGCGTCGAACAGTCCCCGGAGGGCGGTAATCGCCACGCTCATGGGCGATTTCTTTCTCGGAGTCTTCTTTTCTCGGGCCATTGGATTGCTCCTTGTGGGCAAGACATCAGGCGTTTCGCCTTGCTTGGCGAGTTGCCCCCGGGCGTCGTCGCCTTGCAGAAAGCGCTGGAGCAGAGGCAGCACGGCTTCGAGCGTGTCGCGTCTTCCCAGGTTGGCGATGACCTTCTGTTTGACGCGTCCCTTCCCTTCTCGCGGACCGAAGTGACGACTAGGTCCCGCTTGCCGAGCGGGACCCCGTTTCGCAGTGTCCCGCTCGGCAAGCGGGACCTACGGGCTGCCCCGGGCTTGGAGTTCGCCGGCTGGAGTCACAACTCCTTGTAGAATAAGGTATTTGCGGCCGGAGCCGGGCGGGCTCCTCTTGCTCGTCAATAAGGACGTTAGCTCGCCGATCTTCGAGGTGGCCCATCTGGGGATCGTAGGCGACGTGCTGGAAATCGTGCCGGCGTTGACTCAGCGGCTTCGCCAAAGCAAGGCCGAGGCCGTGGGGTCGTGATTTGCCAGGGCTGCAATCCGATCTGGAACGTCTATAGCGGTCGGACGACCGATAAATTGCGCCAGTAATCGAAGAGCGTCTCCACAGAGAGGACTCCACCGCCCAGGCCGCTCTTGTTGACTCCGGCATACGGGACGCCATGGGGAAAGAGGTTGTGGGCGTTGATCCAACTGTTCCCGGCCAACATCGCCTCGGCCACACGGCAGGCCCGAGTCAGGTCGCTCGTCCACACACTGTTCGCCAAGCCATAATCCGTCCGGTTGACCATGCGTACGGCCTCCTCCTCGTCCCCAAACGCCGCCAAGTAGGCTACGGGGCCGAAAATCTCCTCCCTGGCGGCCACATTGTCCAGCGAGCCCGCCAGCAGCGCGGGCTTGACGTAGAAACCGTCGTGGCCTGGAACCTCGGCTGCTCCCCCTTCGAGCACCACTTCGGCACCTTCGTTGCGACCGCGATCCAAGTAGCCGAGAACTCGCCGCTGTTGTTTCTCGTTGACCACCGGTCCCATCTCCGTCGTCGCGTCCATCTGGTAGCCGATCTTCACCTGCCGCAGGCGCTGGGCACAGGCCGAGACGAACCGGTCGTAGATCGGGCGGTGGACGATCCAGCGCGTGGCATCGCAGCAGACCTGGCCGGTATGGAAGGTGATAGCTTGGACGAGCTGCTCGGCAGTCCGTTCCAGGTCGGCATCGTCGAACACCACGGCCGCCCCTTTGCCGCCCAGTTCCAGCTTGACGGGTACCAGATTCCGCCCGCAGGCCTCGGCGATCGAGCGGCCCACCTCGGGCGACCCGGTGAACGACATGCGTTTCAAGCCCGGATGAGCGGCCAGGGCGGCTCCTGCCACCGGGCCGT
>JBEKCP010000318.1:0-7145 GCA_050014815.1 Thermoguttaceae bacterium
ATGGAGGACCTGTGCGTGGCGGCGGGCATGAACCGCTTCAGCTTCCACGCCTTCGTCTCCTGGTCGCCGGTGATCGTCCAGTTGGGCTACAGCGTCTACGGGCTGTTGGGCGCGCAGGTACCGAGGCGGAAATTGGAGGCGATGGCCACGGCCCGGCGAGCCGAACGCACGTCCCGGCGCGTGCTGGCCGGCCACGGCTGGACCAAAGACGGCAAGGTCTGGTTGAACTACCGGCTCTCGAAGGCGGCCAGCACGTACGCCGTCATCACGGTGCCCGCCGCCCTGAAGGCCCACGTCCGCGGTCGTTTCACGCTCCAACGCCCCGACGGGCAGCCTATCGGCACCTTGGCCACGAAGGACGGCCGGGCCTGGGGACTCGGGGCGTTTCTGCGGCAGCAGGGCGCGCGGATCGACGACACCATCCTCCTGATCCTCGACCTGAAGGACCGTACCGCCACGGTCGCCTGGGGCGCGGAGGCGGCCACGACGGACGGCAGCCCGGCGTAGAAGGTGAACCAATTATGGTCGCGATGAGGGAGATCCAACGCCTCGGCCGTACTATCGGCCGCGAGTTTCACCCCCGACAGGTCATCCTTTTCGGGTCCTACGCTCGGGGTGCAGCCACGAAGGACTCCGACGTGGATCTGCTGGTGGTCATGGCGTTCGCCGGCAAGGCTGCAAAGAAATCGGTTGAAATCCGCACGAAGGTCAGGCCGCGGTTTCCCGTAGACCTCGTAGTTCGTACGCCGACGGCCGTGCGACGGCGTGTTGCTATGGGGGATTGCTTTATGCGGGAGATCCTTAGCAGCGGCAGGGTGCTTTATGAAGCCGATCACCGCTGAGTGGGTTCAGAAGGCGGAAGGCGACTTCGCCATGATGCAGCGGGAGTTGCGCGCACGGAAGGCGCCCTGTTATGACGGGGCCTGTTTTCACGCCCAGCAGTGCGCTGAGAAGTACTTGAAGGCGCGGCTTGCACAGGCGGCGATTCCATTCGCCAAGACGCACGACCTCGTGGCGCTCTTGGAGCAGGTCCTTCCCGTCGAACCCAAGTGGGACATGTACCGCAACGACTTGGCATCCCTGACAGCGTTTGCCGTCGCCTATCGGTATCCGGGGGATTCGGCCGACCGGGAAGACGCGAAGCAGGCCGCCGGGCATTGCCGGAGATTCCGCGCCGCCGCCCGCAAGGCGCTGCGTATCAAGCCCGCCTGAACATAGGTGCTGGGCGAAAGATCGAGCGATGGTAAGGACAGCATTAGCACTGGCGATCGTCGCGATCGTAGCCACAGCCTCGTGCAGCCGAAGCCCTCGGACCGCAATCGTCTACGGCTCATCGGCTTCCCCAGGTGTAAGAAACGGAACGGCATTTGATCGTGCGACAATCGACATGGGGGAATGCCGCGCCGTAGTGCTTCCGTCCAAGACGGAGGTTGAGTTCTCGGAGAAATCCGGACGGCTGACGCTACTGATGAAGAAGGAAATGGGATTCATGGGCCATCCGCCGGAGGGAACGACTATCGACGAACAACGGCGGCAGATGGGCTGCGCATACCGAGAATGCGATCGGAAGATTCACGTGGGCAAGTTTGGGGAGTTTGATTCGGGCATCGAGGGTGGAAAGTTCGTCTCGCTCAAAGTTCGCGTTCCCGACGGAACAGTCATTGAGAGAAATGACGACATGGAACTCCCAAGTAGCGGGGGTGCCAAGGGTTCTCCCCTCCGCCTTCATCAAGAGGGCAAGGACGTATGGTGCTCGGTGGAGGGCTCCCGCGAACACTGGACACCTGTCTTTGGGGAACCCGACAAAGAGACATTCGCCCAGCAATGAACGCTCGCAAAGCCGCCGGCGGCGGTTGGGCCCCGCCTGGCGAGCGTTCTCACCGCTCCTGCACGCGATCTGCTACGCCCCGAGTTCTTCCCGGAGGCGGCGGCAGTCGGCCTCTGTCTGCCGGCATGTGGCCGCCAGGTCGTCCAGGTCGCTCCGCAGTTGGGCCACCTGCGACTGGAGTCCCTCGACCTGGTGACGCAAGGCTTCAATTTCCTGCGCGACCGGACCGGCCGCTTGCGGCTTCCCAGTGCCCGGCGCCGCCGCGATCCCGGCGGCTGGCTCGGCTTCGTCCGAAGGAGCCATGATTCCGACACCGCCGCCGGTGAATTGGGCCTGGAGGTTCTCCAACTCGCGGGCCGGGTACAGCCCGTGCGTGACGACGTGCCCCCGGCCCTCCGGCGTGAGCGGAATCACCAGGCCGCGGGCCTTCAGGGCCGTCAGGACGGGCCGCAGGGCGCCGAGGTCGGCGATCGGCTCCATCCGTGCCGCGCGGCCGCGGAGCTCGCCTTCCGTCTGCGGCCCGCGCAGCAGCAGCTCCGCCATCACGGCCAGCTCCACCTTGTCCACGCCGAGCCACTCGTAGAGGTAGTGGCGGAATCGCTCGACGCGGCCGGTGCCTTCGATCATGCCGACCGCGCCCACGTTCCGCAATCGCTCGAGCGACTCTTCGACCTCGTCGGGCCCGAGCTGCATCGCCGGGAAGCGATTGCTCTTCTGATTGGCCGCCGTCACGATGGCCGCCAGCGACATGGGATACGCGCTTGGCGTCGTCTTGGCCTTTTCCACGAGCACGCCGGCCACGCGGCGGTCGATCTTGCCCAGCGGCTGCCACCGCGAAGGCGAAGCTGGAGCCGGCAGGGAGGTCGGCTGGTCGGTCATGGTCGGGTTCCCCTCGCGGTGGATGTGGAGATGATCGTCATTCATACACCTTTTTGCGCCAGATGTAAACCGCCCCCGAAAAGACCCCCGACTTCCCGGTTGGCACTTCTTGCCAAGGGCGATATAATGTGCCCGGAGGAGGTGCAGTATGGAAACGATGAATATCGCCATGCCTTCGATTCTGAAGGACTTCGTCCAGCGTCGCGTGGGCGAGGGCGGATACGGCAGCGTCAGTGAATACGTCCGCGAGTTGATTCGGTTGGACCATCGGCGCGTGGCTCAAGGGGTATTGGAGACCGAGCTGCTCCACGGCCTGGCCAGTGGCGCGCCTGCGAAGATGACGAAGGCGGAGTGGGCACGGCTCAGACGCGAAGTCGGCAAGCGCGTTCCATCTCGCAAGAGGCATTGATTGGCGATGGCGTGGAGATCATCCGCGTGTTGCACGGCGCTCGTGATATCGAAGCATTGTTCAACGACGGCCCGTCATCATGAAACTTCCTCCCGAAGGCGCACGATGGCTGGTCTGGCTGCGATGGTGGGCGTGCGGATCGGTCTTCATCATGATCTGGCTGGCGTCGTCGGGCCTGGGGATCGTCGCCAGCCCGGCGCCGCTCTACACCGTCGCCGCCGGCATGGTCGTCTACAACCTGCTCTTGCGCGCCAGCCAGGCCGGCTGGACCGCCGGTGAAGACAACGCCGAGCGGAACATCCTCCTGCAGGTGGCCTGCGACCTGGCGGCACTGACCCTCTTGCTCTACTTTTCCGATCTGCCGCGGAACCCGTTCCTAGTCTACTTCGTGTTCCACATGATCATTTCGGGGATGTACCTGCGGGGCTCGGCGCCCGCCATGTTCGCCGCCATGGTGACGGTGCTGGTGGGCAGCATCATGCTGTTGGAGTACCTGGGGCAACTGCCGGAGTTTCCGCTGCACATTCCGCGGTTCGCCCTTCACTTCCGGTCGGAGCCCGAGCCCCCGCCGCTGGACGGCCTGGAGCTGTTGGGCAAGTTCGCGGCCTTCGCCAGCGCCTTGTGGATCACGGTCTACTTCACGACGTCGATCCGCCGGTACGTCGATCGGGCCCATGCCGAGATCCGCCAGAAGGAGAAGATGCTGGGCATCGGTCAGTTGGTGGCCGGCATCGCCCACCAGATCGCCAACCCGCTGGACGGCGTTCAGAACTGTCTCCGCCGGGTGGGCGAGCGCGTCAAGAACGACCCGCACCTGACCGAGTACGTCCGCATGATGACCGAGGCCCTGCAGCGGATCGAACGAACGGCCACGCGGGTGCAGGCCTTCGCGCGGCCGCGGGGCATCACGCTCCAGAGCACGGACGCCAACGCGGCCGTCCGCGCGACGCTCGAAGTGCTCGGCCCGACGCACGTCGGCAACGTCCAAATCGTCGCCGAGCTGGCCGACGTCGCCGCGGTCCAGGGCGACCCCTATACCCTTCAGGAGGTCCTCTTCAACCTCTGCACGAACGCCCTGGCCGCCATGCCCGACGGCGGCACGCTCACCCTCCGCACCTATCCGCTGGGCCGCCGCGACGAGGACCAGATGGGCTCGGTGGCCATTGCGGTGAGCGACACGGGGGTGGGCATCCGCCGGGCCGATCTCGAAAAGATCTTCGAGCCCTTCTACACGACCCGGGGCTCAAGCGGCGGCACGGGCCTGGGCCTGGGCCTCTGCCGCATGCTCATTTCCGAGATGGGCGGCCGGATCGAGGTCCGCAGCGTCCTGGGCCAGGGCAGCACGTTCACCGTCGTCTTGAATCCGGCCGCCAAACCGCCCCGAGCGGCATCTTGACATCATTCCATGTGATGCTATGATGCCATTATGAGGACCACCGTGCGGATCGACGACGACCTTCTGCGGAGTCTCAAGGAGCAGGCCCATCGCGACGGCGTCTCGCTGGCCAAGCTGATCAACGGCGCGCTGCGGCGCGGGCTCCATGCCCGAGGCGAGAAGAATCGCCGCGTGAAGCCCTACAGGGAGAAGACCTTCGACATGGGGCTACCGAAATTCAATTTGGACAAGGCTCTCGCCTTTGCCGACTTGCTGGAAGACGAGGAAATCCTCAAGAAGCTGGCGCGGGGGAAATGAAACGAATCTGGCGTTCCGTCAAACAGGCGCTTCTTCAGAGTCGTCATCCGGCGCGTCGGTTGCCTCCTCATCAAGCTCGTGCAGTATCTGGTGCACGCGGCGTTTGCCCTTCTTCGTGAGCCCGCTGGCCGCGTCAATAAGACGTCTCGCGACCTCTTCGGCCCGCGCCCGGCGATTCTGCTCAGCCTCCAGGGATCGCTTGAGGCGATCGTACGACTCGATTACGTCGCCCATGGCCCCGTCAATCGGGTATCCGAGCCCGGCGGCGGCGCGGGACAGGGCAATCAACGACGCAAGGCGCGCCTCCTCCGGGGCCCCACTCGTTTCAAGCGCGCGGTTCGCGAGGAGCGCTTCGCGCAGTCCGTGCGTAGTATCCCATTCCAGTCGCTCCAAAGGCACGCCACGGAGGTCAACGCCAACCTTGGCCAACTCGTGAATACCGCCGCCGATCTGCTCTGCGGCCGCGACGTGTAGGGGGTTGAATACGATGCCCACGATTTCATCGTCGTGGAGTCGCACGCCGAGCGCGAATTCCGCCAGCCTGGGAAGGTCGGTTGTCCAAAGGTGGACTCGGGGCCGTGGCGGCCATTGCGGGAGGGTCTGGAGATAGCTGAATGCGCTATCGCGGCTCACTAAATACGCCATCGCATCCGGCACCGCCGCGTCCGGGCATCTCCGCGCTGCATACAACGCACATTGCAGGTCCACCTCCACTCGCTGTTTCATCATCGCCTCGTCGCGAAACGCAGCCTTCCATCTCGCTCGTTCCTTTCTTGCGAGCACGCCCGGCAGAATGGCGGCAAGGTGTTCGCGGTCGCCGGGGTCAAGGGGCATCTCCTCGATGATTTCGAACTCGCAGCGCTTCTTCAAGACAAACGTCAGGTAGTCCGCCGGGGACTCTTTACTGAAGTACTTCTGCCAGTACGAGTGGAATGGTTCTCGGGGGTTGGCGGCTAGGTTATAATAGCCGCGAACGATCGCGTGCCAAACCTCAGCGTCCACGCATTCCTGGGGGAGTCGGTCAAGCGATGCGGCAAACCTCAGGTATGTCCTAGGCGCTCGCTCAATGTGCGACAACGCTTCTTGGAGCATCGGCCGTGGGATGACGACGCGAACGTCTTCCTTAACCAGTGCCCGCAACGAGTCAAGCACGGCGCGATGTTCAGGGAGTTCCTCGATTGCCAGTACAAGGATCGCGTCCGTGTCCAGAATCACTTGCGGCCGCGACAGCGCCAGTTGCTGGAATCTTCGCGTCGCGGGGTTCATATTACGCAGTTCAAGGGCCGCGTACGACCGCGCCAGGTTCGCCAGAAGCCCGCTGTTTGCCTCGTCCCGCGCGAAGCTGTTTAGCGCGGCGAGATGGTCACATACGTCTCCCACCGGGGCGACTGTTGGACCGATTAGGCGGAAAAGACGCACCAACGCCCTCTTGACATTCCTCTCGATGTGTCCTCGGGCAGCGTCGTCGAGACGGAGCCTCTGCGCCACATGGCCAAGGACGCCCTCGCGGACCCGGTCAATCGCTTTTGATAAGAATGTGATGGCGGAGCCCACAGTCTCAATCGCCGCGTCGCTGGGCGCCGGATTCCCATTTTCGAGCACGCATTGCCCGGCCTCGACCAACCTCGCCACGCTGGCTAGTACCTCCGATCGACTCGGCCGCCCTCCGGCCAGGAGCGCGGCTACGTCATTCCCCAAGCGTTCGATTTCGACCGCCGCCCCCGCTGCGACAACGACTGCGAGGACGGCTTGGTCGAAGAAATCTAGCCTCGTAGCGCTTGCGGAGGGATTGAGAACAAAGGCGGCAAGTGACGCCAACATCGCGCGCCGCGCGGGATCCGTGGCATTTCCGAGCGGATCCTCCTGCCCCAGGAGGAAATCGACCTGGGTCCGAACATCGCCAAAGTACCGATTGAAGATTCCGTTGGCTGTTCGGCCAAGCTGGGCCACGAGGTAGTTTTGATCGCGTATATCAATTACTATCCCCGCGTCGCTGGCCGTGGCCTGCAACTCTCTTTTTGTCGCGCTTTCGACCGGGTGCTGGAATACGACGATAAGCTTGTCGAAGTTCTTGCCGGCCTCGCGAAGGCGCTTTATTGTTGAGGCAAGTTTCTTTTTTTGGGCACGCTGGCCCGTCACCTGCACGACTGCCCTCGTGTGGACCGTGTCGTCGTAGAACGCCTCGTCGACAGCGTCCACCCCCCGATCGCCCGTGCCTCCCATTTTCCGCAGGTCCGGATAATCGTCCTGCAATAGGATTTCGTAGCACATCCGCTCAAAGTGCGTCCAGTCGATGGGAGACGCGAGGGCCAGTCGGATAGCGTCGGGCGAGCTCA
>JBEKCP010000319.1:0-7144 GCA_050014815.1 Thermoguttaceae bacterium
TTTCAGAATCTCCGGCGCCTCTTCTCCAAAGCCGCACCTCACGAGTTCACACACCAATGGGCCGACCAGTGCCTTATGTGGCTTCGCAGCTTCGCCGTCACGCTGACCCGCAAGAACCAGCGCGTCGACTCGCTTCGATATGAAGCCCGCGAACTGCTCATTGGCCGTTGCATCTTCGAGGACGCCAAGTTCGACTTTGCCTACTTCTCTCAGGCGACCGAACAACCTGTTGAGGTGTTCGGCGAATTCTTCGAGACGTACCATGCCGCAGCCCGCGACCTGTTTTGCCGGACGTTTGATGCCGTGTTCAAGGTCGTCGCGCCCAAAGGAAATGCGATAACCGAACAGGACATTGAGCGGTTTACCAGCCGCAACATGGGCCAAGTGGCCACTGCCTTCCGGCAGGCAACGGGACTGACTGCAACCGAAGCGGAAGCAAAGTTGCAGTGGCTTTGGGCCGCGCTGATAAAGGAGGCCCAACGCTCGTACCAAGTTGGCAAGGCCCATGCGCACCCGGCCCCCAGCGTTGCGGCCGACGCCCCGGGTCGCTTTGCCGCGGCGGCCGCCGCGCCGCCGAAGGCCCCGCCGGAAAACAAGTGGTGGCACGATCCTAGCGACTCGCGGCCAGCGGAATACAAGCACGGTCCCATTTTCGGCATGAAAAAGGAAATGTGCCAATGGCTGGGCGAGAAGGCTACACGCACCCCGCGGCGGTTGGAGCAAAAGGCGAAGTCCGGTCTAGTCTTCGTGATTCGCCATACTGAAACCTCATGGGAAGTTTGGTTTAAGGATGGGAGAGCGTGGGAACTGGCCGACCGAAATCGCCGATTCCCTTAGCGCCGACAACACCCCAACAACGCCAACAACACCCCAGCAACGCGACTTCTCAAAACGGCCCATTTCCAGGGCCGTTCTCCATTTTCAAGCCGCCTGCCATCGGTATCCTTGCAAGTAATCTGATTCACTTGCGAATCAGAGAAGACACACGAAAGGATAACGATGATCGACATCCGCACCGAAGAACTCTTCTCTCTGACGGCGGCGACCAAGCTGCCCTGCTTTGGTAATCGCCGAAACGGAAAACGGATCAATGTCTCCACCATCTGGCGTTGGGCCACGGCCGGGGTCCGCGGCGTTAGGCTAGAAACCATCATGGCCGGCGGAAGTCGCACGACCAGCCTTGAGGCCGTGCAGCAATTCTTCGAGGCCCTCACGGCCCAGGTCGAGCCGAAGCCTATTTCCGTGCCTTCCCATCAGACCCGCCAGCGCCGCAAGCAGATCGAGGCAGCCGAGCGGCGACTGGCGCAGGCCGGAATCTAAGCGAAAAAGCCCCGCTGCGGCTGGTGACCACGGCGGGCAAGGAGAATCTGCGCATGGACTGTAGCACCATCACCCGCCGACGGCAACAAAAACCGGCAGCCTCGCCAGAATCGGGACATGTCCGAATTCTGCCCATCGACTCCATTCTTCCGTCGCCTGAAAACGAGCAACTCTATCGGCGGATCGACCCGAGCGACCCCACCATCGTGGCCCTGGCCGCCAGCGTCCGCGAGTTTGGCGTCTGCGAACCGCTTGTAATCACGCTGGACGGGCGGATTCTCTCAGGCCACCGTCGCCATGTTGCAGCACGCCTTGGAGGACTGACCGAAGTTCCTTGCCGAGTGGTAGCCATCCGCCGTCACGATCCCGACTATGTGCGGCTGCTGGCGGAGTTCAATAGGCAGCGCACGAAGTCACTTGACGAACAATTGCGGGAGGCCGTTGTCGCCGCGAACCCCACGGAAGCCTACGCTTCGTTGATCGAGCACCGCGAGCAAAAGTCGTTCGACGCCCTGGAAGGAGTCGACGGGGGGGCCAGTTCGATCTTTACATGCTCTTCATCGAAAGGGCCCTTGATTTACTGAAACAAGACGGATACCTCGCTTTGAGCCTATCCAATTCCTTCCTAAGGTCAGACAGTGGCCGGATTATCCGTGGCCACATCGCAGCCAACGCTTCGGTCGACGAGATTGTTGAACTCGACGATCCGCGAACGTATGCCGACGCGGCCACCCAGATTGTGCTCTTACGTCTTCGAAGAGAAAAGCGTCGCTCGTGTGGCCGATACGTTGTTGTCAAGGGCCGCGGGGATCTGCGGCGGAAACTGGAGGACGTAGCGACCGGTCGGCCACACCCGGATATCTCGATCAGAGATCTGCCGCCGGATGCGACGGCATCATCGCGATGGAAACTTGCCGCCTCCGATGATACTCGCTGGCTCGATCCGTACCTGCTTCCCCATAGTAGCGTTGTGATCCTCACGCCCCGCACTGAGCTCCCTGATATGCATTGTCTACTTGGCATCCTCAACAGCAGGGTCTTCGCACGGTACATATCAATCACGATGCCGAAAATCAGTGCGGGGAGATACTCCCTCCACCTTTCTCGGCTGCGATGGTTTCCAGTCCCGGATCTGGCTTGCGAGCGAGATCGGGAAACTTGTCGGCGAATCTCTACACTCGTTCAGAAACGCGTGACAATGTCGGAGCGACAGGCGCCGCCGAAGGAGTTGGTGGCTGGCATCGAAGATCAAGTGGCTTGCCTCTATGGCTTCGACGGGCAAGGCCAAGCTTGCCGGTAACATCCCGCTAATCTACCCATGCTTGCACCAAGTCGGGACTTCCCGCACAATGGTGGGTATGTCGTCAGCCGATCGCCAACGCGGAACCCTCCTTGGCCTCGCCGTCGCCGATGCCCTCGGTGCCGCCGTCGAGTTCAAGCGGCCCGGCACCTTCCTCCAAGTGACCGGCTACCGTGCTGGCGGTCCCCACGGCCTGGCCCCCGGAGAATGGACTGATGACACCAGCATGGCGCTAGCCCTGGCCGACAGCATCACCAGCGTCGGTTGGGACCTTGATGACCAGGCCCGGCGGTATCTCGCATGGTACGAGAAGGGCTGGTACTCAGTCAACGGCCGCTGCTTTGACATCGGCATCACCTGCCGCAGCGCCCTGAGTCGATTCTCCAGGACAGGGAACGCCAGAACCTCCGGTGACGCCTCGGAGCACGCCAGCGGCAACGGCTCGATCATGCGACTAGCCCCGGTACCGATGCGCTACGCTGAGCTGTACCCCGATCAGCTCGTCACACTGGTCCTGCGGCTGACGGAATCGAGCCTGCCAACCCACGCGAGCCCACCGTGCCTGTCGGCGTGCGTGTACATGGGGCTGGTTCTGGCCGCGCTGATTCAGGGGATCGACCGCGAGGAGGTTCTGGCCCCAAGCTGGGTGTCGTTACGGCGGTTAAAGGAAGTTCACATTCTCCATCCCGAAATTGCCGAAGTGGCCGATGGGAGCTTCCGCCGCACGCAGCCCCCCGAGATTGTCGGCAGCGGCTACGTGGTCAAGAGCCTGGAGGCGGCGCTGTGGGCGTTCCACAACGCCAAGGACTTCAGGGAGGCAGTGCTGCGGGCCGTGAACCTGGGCGACGACGCCGACACGACCGGGGCCGTGTGCGGCCAGCTTGCCGGGGCGTACTGGGGCGAGTCGGGGATTCCGAAGGAGTGGCGGGAGGGGTTGGTAAGGAAGGACATGATCGAGAAGGCCCTTAGCGGGCTCCTGGGACATTAGAACTGGAGAATCACGATCATGGAAAGCAATATTGCATCCGCAATTCACCTGAAGCTGGAGCCCGTGGCCCTTGTCTGGTCCGACGAGAAGCCCGAGGAGGCCATGGAGTTCGTCCCGGGGAAGTGGGGCTGCGTCCTGTTCCTCCTGGCCGCTGCAGCCAACGGAAAGACGGCCGTTGCCAGCCGCGAGACATTCGGTTGCTTCGGTGGCGGCGTGGGGTTGGGATTTGGCGACCAGTACAAGAACTTCCCTGGCGGCGAGGACTGTTTTTGCCGGTTCCTCTCCAGCGGCAACGCTGGCATCGAGCCGGGCCAGACGATAGGAGGACCGACCCATGCGGATCGCGACCATCCTGGGCAGCCCGAGACGCCAGGGCAACACGGCCAAAGTGCTGGGCTGGATGGAACAGCAGTTTCATGCCGACGGCCACGAGGTGGACTCGGCCAATATCCTGGATTACCGCGTGCAGGGCTGCGGCGAGTGCAGGGCCTGCAAGAAGGGCACCGTGGAACTGTGCAGCATCGACGACGACGCCAACGGCCTTTATCGGCGGATGGTGGCGGCGGACCTGGTGCTCATCGCGGCCCCGGTGTTCTGTTGGGGCTTCCCCGCCCAGATCAAGGGGCTGATCGACCGGATGTTCTGCATGATGGACTTCGACGGCGAGCGTCCTGATGCGCCTCGGCTACACGGCAAGTCGATGGCCCTTTTGCTTACCGGCGGCGGCGAGGAGACGAACAACGCGGACCTGGTCATCGCGGGTTTTCAGCATTTGGTAAAATGGGTCCAGGGCCGGATGGCGGGCCACTGGTTTGTCGGCGGCTGCACGACGCCCGAGGCGATCGGCCAGGACGTGAAGACCCGCGCGGCCGAGTTTGCCAGGGTAATCGCCCAGGGAGCGAACTGACTAGCGTAGGGCGTGTAGTTGACGCTCTTTTCGCCACTGGTTGACCAGCAGCAACGCTCGGGGATCGAGTTTCAGTAGCCGCACCAACTGCGACGGCGTGCAACTCAGCCTTGCAGCGGAGCGCTTCGGGTCGGCGTCGAGTGCCGCCAGCACGTCCAACGCTTCGGCCAACAACGCCGGGAAGTCATGGTGCGAGGCACTCACCTTCAGCCCGCCCCCGCACCGCGATTGCCAAAGCGTACTGGGCACATAGTCCGAGCCACAAGGGCGGCGGACCTCCAGGGCCAAGTTCACCCTGAGCCGAAAGAGGGCGGCGGAGCGGTTCTGGGCCTGGCTGCGGCGCTCGCTGGCCTCCGCACGCGCACCAGTCGGCAGATGGTGCAGGCTGATGGCCGTCTCCACCTTGTTGCGGTGCTGGCCGCCCGGTCCCGACCGGCGCAGACGGCGCACGTCGCACTCGGCCCACAACTGCTCGGGGCTGCTTGCCGCTGGGTGGTCGTTTGGTTCGGACATAGTCTTAGTGTACCATGACGGGTAAGGCGTTTAAGCCTGGCGAACTGATGGACCGCCCGGCCAAGTCCGCCTGCCGGAACGTGCCGACACAGGCTCCGGCCCGGCATACGACCATGACGCTCGACCTCGTTGACGCAAACCATGCTTGCGGCAATAATTGTGGCTGTACGGTACGCCTTTCGTCCTCTCGCCAAGAGCGATGTCAGGTGACAAGACTATGAATCCCCTGCACCATTGTCCGGCTTGTGGGCGCGAGTTCAAGGACATTCTGGAATACCCTCGCGTACGCATC
The DNA here is from genome assembly GCA_050014815.1 of Thermoguttaceae bacterium. GTDB lineage: Bacteria > Planctomycetota > Planctomycetia > Pirellulales > Thermoguttaceae > JBEKCP01. The sequence continues at coordinate 5,321 of JBEKCP010000319.1, forward strand.
TTGGAGTTTGAGCGGCTGCCGATCCCGGAGGCCATAGATTCCATGTCGAGATCCGCAGCCGAGAAACGATTGGCGCGATCCAGAGCGGAACACTTCGATTCCGATGTTCGCCCCGGCTTTCGGGAGGACGGGATCAATATGACGCCGCTGATCGCACGAGCATGCGACACCAGCGAGGTCCAGGATTATCTTGGTCGTCTGGCGGCTTTGCAAGGCCGCGAGGTCGCGCCGCGGGAACTTCTGCCGTCGCTTGCGGCACATGGGGTATTCAAGTGGGCATACCCGGTGGCAAACAGCGGCATCTATCTGTCGCTCTCCGAATCCAAGACCTCTACCGATACTGCGCGGCTGGCCGAGGTTCAGGTGCATTGCGATGGTCCGAACTTGGGCTCGGCGGGAGGCCCGACCTTGCAACCGCTGGGGGCGCTTGCACGCTTGCGCTACGACGGGCTGCTCGCATCGTAGCCTGAACCCTGCTGTGACCCCGCGACGCTGAAAAAGGGGTCACTGTAGCCGCCAACGTTCGGGATCGGCCCGGAGACCAGGATTGCTCCCAGCCTCCGGGCATCGGGTTTCATCAGAGCAGGTTCACGACCCGCTCGGCCAGGCCCTTCTCGCCCAACACGACGTTCAGCTTGCCGCTGGTGGCCACCCGCTCCAGGACTTCCAGCTCCCGGAGCCGCATCAGCGTCGGGTTGCCCTCCAGCACCTTGGCCGTGTTGGCCTGGCTCCGCATGGCCGCCGTCGGGCACCGACCGAAGGTTGGTCGCGGCGGACAATCAGGTTGGCCTCGGCCGCCTTCTTGGCCTCCGTGACCTTGTTCATCAGGTCCTTCATGTCGCCCGGCAGGATCGGGCACCGACCGAAGGTTGGTCGCGGATGCCCACCGAGATCACCTCCAGACCCAGCGCAGCCACCCGCTGCCGGACGATCTCCTCCAGCTCCTTGGCCACGGCGTCCTTGTCGGCCAAGAACTGGTCCAGTTCGCGGCCGCCGATCACCGCCCGCAGGGCCAACTGGGCCTCGCGGTACAGGGCCTGCTTGGCGTCGTCGGCCGCGCTCAGCGCCTTGTGGGCGTCGGCCACCCGGTAGGTGGCCACCGCGTTCAGGCGGAGCGTGACCTTGTCGGCGGTCATAATCTCCTGGCCGCCGATGTCCAGCATGGTTTCGCGCAGGTCCACCGGCACGAGCATGACCTTCGCCACGTTCTTCCAGAAGGCGTACTTGCCCGGCGGCAGGATGTGGCTGAACCGGCCGTCCACCCACACCAGCGCCCCGCGTTGGTCGCGGGCCGCGTTGGGCAGGTTATCAGCCTGCGGTGTTGGTACGGGAGTCGAACCCGCGACAGCCAGATTTCAAGTCTGGTGCTCTATCCACTGAGCTAACCTGGTTGACACGACCATCGGTCAGAACCCATGTACGGAACACACGCTGCCTACCGCCGTCAGGACGGGGCGACGTGCGCCGTTGGCCCGGCCGTATCAGAGGCGCCGGTGGGAGTCGAACCCACTTGAAGCTGCCGACCAACGCTTCGCGTCGGTGCCCGAGGCAGCCGCCTTGCCGTCTGGCTCCAGCGCCAAGTTCTCCAGTGCCCTCGCCAGGAGTCGAACCTGGTCTTCGACCTTCGCAGGGTCGCGTGCAAATCCCCCACACTCCGAGGACAGTATTTCCATCAGCGCCCCGCCGAGGAATCGAACCCCGTCTTGCAGATTCGTAGTCTGCCGTGCGATCCGGCACACCCGCAGGGCGTTCAGTCAAGTGTCTCGACCAGGAATCGAACCCGGGCACCGACCGAAGGTTTGTCGTGGACCTTCGGAGGGTCCT
>JBEKCP010000320.1:0-7133 GCA_050014815.1 Thermoguttaceae bacterium
GGCACGTTTCCCAGCGCCGTCGAGCACAAGACGGCGGATGGGAAAACGGAAAAGAGAATCGAGCCCGTGAAGGAAGGGGGCGACATCCAGTCCGGCTTCTTCGACCTGTGGCTGCAGGAACACCCGGATGTGGACCTCCAGCCCGTGCCGGGCGACATGGTGATGGCTTCCGGCTCGGGCCTCGATCCGGACATCACGCTGGATAATGCCCTCTGGCAGTTGAAGGAGCGGGTGGCCGCGGCCTGCGCGAAGAAAGCGGGGCGTGATGAGGCGGAGGTCCGCCAGGAGATCGAGACGTTGCTTCAGAGGCAGAGTCGCTCGCCCTTGCGCGGTCTGGTGGGGGTCCCCCTGGTCAACGTCCTGGAGATCAACCGGATCTTGGCGGATCGTTACCCCGCGAAGTGATCGCGCAGTGTGGGGACTGTCCCGATTTTCGCGGCTTCAGCCCGAAAATGGGACTGTCCCCCTCGGCAGGCGAAGTGATCGCGCAGTGTGGGGACTGTCCCGATTTTCGCGGCTTCAGCCCGAAAATGGGACTGTCCCCCTCGGACGGCGAAGTGATCGCGCAGTGTGCGGGCTACATGGGCAGGTCGGCCTCGGACGGCGACTTCGGCCCCAACAGGCTCTCGATCATCCCCTGGACGTCGCTGGTCGTGTTGTAAAGCCGCAGGAGCCAGAGCGACTGGAACTGGCCGGTCGAATCGAGAACTTCGGAGGGCAGGCAGGCGAGGATGGCCGACGCGATGGCCTGGTTGAGGTCTTCGTTCGGGCTGGTCGGCGCCAGGCATTGGCGGAAGGCCATCCGCAGGGACGCGAGCACGAGCGGCCATGCCCGCCGCCGGGCCCTTCCGGGGCCCGACGCCTCGAAGTGCTCGGCGAAGTCCCGGGCGCGGTGGGGGTCGATCGCGAACTCGACGACTTCATCCGCGGCCCCGAGGAAGCCCAACAGGAGGTCCGTCCATCGCTCGACGCGGCGGACGACGTGGTTCATCTTGACCGCCGCTTCGACGTCGATCGCCCGCCCTTGGATCAGGAGCATCAGCACGCGATGCCGGGCTTCGAGATGTCCGACGAGCACGCTTCGGGCCACCGCTCCGGCGTCGTCGGAGCCGTGCCGCCGCTCGCACAGGCACGCCAGGGCCGTCCAGACCCGCGTGAGCACCTCGCCCGTCAGGATCTCCTCCATCACGCTGCGGACATGAGGCCACTTGACGGGCTCCGCCCCCTGGGCCCCCGCCGAGAAACTCCGGAGACTGCGGCCCCACCGGTCCAGGCGGCACTTCGACGCGGTCCAGTATTGCTCCAGGCCGTTGGCGGAGAGCCGCTGCGTGCCGCGGGTCAGGATCGCTCCCTGGGCCGACAGGACACCGGCCAATTCGACAAGTTGCCGAGCGTGCATGCAATGGTCCGGTTCTGGTATCGAGACGAGAGACTGCCCGGGAGAGCCTGAGGGGACCAAGGCTCTCCCGGGCCGAGGGGACTGTCCCGATTTTCGGGCACGGTGCGCGACCATGCAAAGCACGGTGCCCGGGTCGGACGAAAATGGGACTGTCCCCTTCTATTTCTGCTCGTGAACCTGGGGGAGCAAACCGGATGCCAAGTTGCCGCCGCCGGGCGCGGGGCGATACGGGATGTTGCAAGTGTCTGCCAATACAAGACTTGCAACCTTTGCCGGCCCTGGGCCACCGAGGTCCCTCACCCACCATGTTGCCCGTCGGCAACATGCAGTCGGAATCGGCAGAGAAGAAAGCCACCGCTGATGTAGCATGAACGAATTGACATTCGCACGTATTATGTGTACGCTTATTATGGTCAGATGCATTCTGGTCCACTGTCTCCAAGGTGCCCTCCCATGGTCAATATCACACTCTCCGCCGAGGACGATCTGGTCGCCAAGGCCCGGGCGTATGCCCAAACGCACAATACGACTCTCAACCAGTTGATCCGCGATTACTTGGGACGGGTCACCGGGCAGGTCAACCCGCAACAGGCCGCCGAGGAGTTCGCTGATCTTGCCCGCAACCACGGCGGACGCTCCAACGAAGGTTTCACGTTCGATCGCCGCGATGCCCATGTTCGGCGGGCCAACACCCGGCGGACCGACAGCCCGCGGGCCAATGCCCCGCGGGCCGATGCCCCGCGGGCCGATGCCCCGCGGGCCGATGCCCGGGGGAAGGACGGATCGCAGTGAACAAGGTCTTCCTCGACACCAATCTGATCGTCTATGCCAACGACACCCGCGACGCCGAGAAGCATGCCCGGGCCATCGAGTTGGTCACGGCGGCGATGCGCGAGGGCACGGGCGTCATCTCCACCCAGGTAATGCAAGAGTATGCGGTGGTGGCCGGCAGTAAACTCCAACAGGATCCCGATACGATCCTGCGGCAGTTGTTGCTACTGGAATCGTTCGAAGTAGTGCAGATCACGCCGGCGCTGATTCGCCGCGCGTTGGAGCTGCAGTTCCGCTACCAGATCGACTACTGGGACGCCGGCATCCTGGCGGCCGCCGAGCATGCGCGATGCCACGTGCTCTGGTCGGAAGATTTTAACCCGGGCCAGCTTTACGCGACGGTCCACGTGGAGAACCCGCTGGCGGCCCCTCGCAAGAAAGCGTAGGCGCCTTCCACGCGAGGGCGAAACTCGCAACGTCGAACGCCGCCCGCGGCCGGCCCAGCCGCCGCGCGTTGGCCTTCATCCGCTGGAGGCGGGCCGGATCGTCCAGAAGTTGCGTCAGCTTGTAGGGCAGCGTCGCCACGTTATTCATTTTAATGGCCGCCCCGTTCTCCAGGAGGAAGTCGCTGTTGCGGGTCTCCTGTCCGGGGATCGGATTGGCGATCACCAGGGCCGCGCCCCGCGCCAGCACCTCGGAGGTGGTCAGGCCGCCCGGCTTCGACAGCACGATGTCGGCGGCGGCCATCCACTCGTCCATCTGGTCGGTGAAGCCGAGGATCTTGGCCCGGTGCCGCGGGGGGACCTCGACCTGCTGGAGCCGCTCGCGGAGCTCTTCATTGCGGCCGGACACGACAACGACCTCCAGCGGCCTGGCCACGGAGAGGACTCCGCGCAGCAGCTTCTCGACGGGCCCGAGGCCGAACCCGCCGGCAAGCTGGAGGATCACCGGGCGGTCATCCCCCAGGCCCAGCCGCCGGCGGCAGTCGGCGGTCGATTTGGCCTCGCTGAAGACGGGATGGATCGGGATTCCGGTCACCGTAATCAGGTCTGCGGCAACGCCCCAGTGGCGCAAGTAGGCGGCGCCTTCTTCCGTCGCCGTGAAGTAATGCTCGCACGGCGGATTGACCCAGAGGCGGTGCGTCTCGAAGTCGGTGGTCACGGTGAACTGCGGCGTGTCGAGGTCCCCTTTCCGCCGCAGGGCCGCGATGATCTCGGCCGGCAGGAAGTGCGTGTTGACAATCACGTCCCAAGTCTCCGACTTGAGCAGGCGCGAGAGCCGCCCCAGGTTGAGCCGCTCGACGAGCAATCGCAGGCGGTCGGCCTTTCGCCGGGCCGAAGGGGGCCGGTCGAGCAGGTCGTACACATAGCCGAGGATCTGCGGGGCGTTGTTCACGAGGTCGAAGTAAGTGCGGCCGTACACGCGGCGGAACGCGGCGTTGGTCAGCGCCAGCACGTCGAGGTTCTTGACCGTGGCGTCCGGGGCGAGCAATCGCAGGGCGGCTTCGACGGCCTCGGCCGCCCGCAGGTGCCCCGCCCCTACCGCGGCCGACAACACGAGAATGCGTCGGGACATGGGATGGTTCGCCTTCAGGTTCGGTGGTCCGGCCGAAGGGGACAGTCCCATTTTCGCGGCCCCAGCCGCGAAAATCGGGACAGTCCCCGTGAACGGTTACGGGGCGCGCAAGCAAGGCCCCCGGTTTGTCAAGGGCACCTTTGGCCACGATTATGGTTCATTGCAAACTACTCTGGAACCTTCGGCCAGTCAAGGGGTTACAAGCGATGTCCTGATCGCCGTGTTCGGCCTCGTGTCGCGGTTGTCATTTGAGAGTTTGCAAGAGTTCAGTAGAATCTGGGAGCAGTCGGGTTTCGGTTTGTTCGACGGTCTCGACGTTTCACCCTGCGGCATTCCACCGTGGTCCAATCTGCAACGGCACACACCGCACCGAGTCGCTACGTCGTCGGCTTCGACCTGGGCACGACCAACTCGGCAGTGACGTTCGTCGACACCCAGGAAGACCCGTGGCGGGTGCGAACGTTTGCCGTACCCCAACTGGTGGCGCCGGGACAGGTCGAATCGCGGGAGACGCTCCCTTCGTTCCACTATCAGCCCGCCCCGGACGAGCTGCCGCCGGAGGCGATCCGCTTGCCGTGGGAGCCGGAAGAAAGTGAGAAGAGGGAGAAGGGTGAGAAGGGGGCCCGGCTACCCTCCGGGTGCGACGTGGTCGGCTTCTTCGCCCGCGACCATGGGGCCTTGGTGCCGCGCCGGCTGATCAGCTCGGCCAAGAGTTGGCTGTGTCACTCGGGCGTGGACCGGACGGCGGGACTGCTGCCTTGGCACGCACCAGCCGACGTCCGGCGGCTCTCGCCGGTCGAAGCGAGCGCAAGGTACTTGGCCCACGTCCGCGACGCCTGGAATGCCCGTTTCTCCCGCCACCCGCTGGCCCAGCAGGATTTCGTCCTGACGCTGCCGGCCTCGTTCGACGAGATAGCCCGGGAGTTGACGGTCAAGGCGGCCGCGCTGGCGGGGCTGCCGCGGGTGGTGCTCATCGAGGAACCGCAGGCCGCCTTCTACGCCTGGATCGACGCCCACAGCGGCGACTGGGACCGCCTCGTCGAGCCCGGCCAGAAGATCCTGGTCTGCGACGTCGGCGGCGGCACCTCCGACTTCACGCTCATCCGAGTCCGGCGCGGCGAAGGGGGCAAGGTCCAATTCCATCGCGTGGCCGTCGGCGATCATCTTATCCTCGGCGGCGACAATCTCGACCTGGCGCTGGCCCATCACATCGAGCGGCGACTGCTGGAAGGGCCGGAGCAGAAACTCCCGCCGCGCCAGTGGGCCATGCTGGTCGAGCGGTGCCGGCAACTCAAGGAGACATTGTTGTCCGCCGGCGCCCCCGAGCGGACGACCCTGAGCCTGCCATGGTCCGGCTCGCGGTTGATCGGCGGCGCCCGGCAGATCGAGGTGACCCGCCAGGAGGTCCATGAAGTGCTGGTCGAGGGCTTCTTTCCACTGGTCCCGTTGGACTCCAAGCCGGCGCGGCGAAGTTCGGGGTTCCAGGAGTTCGGGCTGCCCTTTGCACCCGACCCGGCCGTCACCCGTTACCTGGCCGCGTTTCTTTCGGCCCACCGCCATGTGGCCATGGAGGACGCGGCCGCGGGCGATGACCATGACCCGGCACGGCCCGACGTCGTGCTCTTCAACGGCGGGCTGTTCGAGTCGCCCGTCTTGCGCGGGCGGATGATCGCCGCGCTGGTGGGCTGGTTCGGCGCGGACGGCTGGAAGCCGATCATCCTGGACAATGACCGGCTGGACCTGGCCGTCGCCCGCGGGGCGGCCTACTACGGCATGGTCCGCCGCGGCCACGGGGTGCGGATCGCCGCGGGCCTGGCCCGGACGTATTACATCGGCGTCGACGACCCGGCGACCGGGCACCCGGTAGCGGCCGGGTCCCCCGCGACGGCCGGGGACCTGCCGGCTGCCGGCCATGCCTTGTGCCTGGTCCCCGCGGGAGTTGAGCCGGGAAATACGGTCGATTTGCCGCAAAGGCTCGATCTGCGGGTTTCCGAGCCCGTCGAGTTCCCCCTTTACGTCTCCAGTACGCGGTTGACGGACCGCCCCGGCGAACTGGTGCCGCTGGACCGCGAGCAGCTCACCCCGCTGCCGCCCATTCGCACCGTGCTCCGCACGCAAAAGAAGGGGGAAGCGGAAACCATCGCCGTCACGCTCCATGCGCGGCTGACCGAGATCGGCACGCTCGACCTCTGGTGCAGCGAAGCAGAGGGGAAGCGGAGTTGGCGGCTTCAGTTCGACGTCCGCTCGGCCACCGAGACCGCTCTGGCCGGCCATGAGTCGGCCGCGGAAGGCGAGGGATTCATCGACGAAGCCACGTGGCAGGAGTGCCGCGCGGTAATCGACCGGACCTTCGGCCCGGCCCCCGAGGAGAAGCCGGAAGGACTCGTCAAGCGGCTCTCTGCGGCGACGGGCATGGGCCGCAACGCCTGGCCGACGTCGCTGTGCCGCCGGATTTGGGACGCGCTGGTGGACGTGGAGCCGGGCCGCCGCGCCAGTCCCGTTCACGAGGCCCGCTGGCTCAACCTCTTGGGCTTCAGCCTGCGGCCCGGCTACGGCCTGGCGGTGGACGATTGGCGGGTGGCCGAAACCTGGCGGGTCGTGCAGGGCAAGCTGGTGCATCCGACGGCGGCCTGCCGCGTGGAAGGCTGGATCCTTTGGCGGCGGATCGGCGGCGGGCTGGAGGCCGGCCAGCAGCAGGCCCTGGCCGAGCCGCTCATTGGCCCGATGCGGGGCCTCCGCCGCCTGGCAGTCGAAGGGAAGGGCCGCGGCGGCGATTTCGGCTTCCCGCCCCACGAGACCGCCGAGATCTGGCGGCTGCTGGGCTCCCTGGAACTCTTGCCGGCCGCCTTGAAGATCGAGTTGGGGGGCATACTCCTGGACCTCTTGCCGAAGCGGAAGATGGAAGGCGTGCGGCCGGCCATGGTCTGGGCTCTCGGGCGGCTCGGCGCGCGGGCGCCGCTCTACGGCCCGCTGAACGCCGTCGTTCACGCCGAGACGGCCGCCGAGTGGGTCGGGCGGCTCATGGAGAGTTTCGGCGGCGATCCGGTCGGCTCGCTGGCCGTCATGCAATTGGCCCGCCGGACCGGGGACCGTTATCGCGACCTGCCCGAAAAGCTTCGCGATGCAGCTCTCAAGTGGCTTGCCGTCGAGGGCGCCCCCGCGCATTTCATCGAGCTGGTGCGTTCGGGCGGCCGGCTCGACACCCAGGAGCAGGGCATGGTCTTCGGCGAATCGCTGCCCAAGGGCCTGCGGCTGGGAGAGTGACGCGTGTGCGTTAGCCGGATCGCCGCGGCGGCGACCGCTTCGCCCGCTTGTCCACCGGCCGGTTGTTTGCGTCGACGTGGACGACGATCGGGACCATCGCCGCGGCCTCTTCCTCGGAGGCTAC
>JBEKCP010000321.1:0-7126 GCA_050014815.1 Thermoguttaceae bacterium
CGAATAATTCGGGTTTACGATAACGGCTTTGCCTCGGACGACAGTGAAGACTCGCAAGAACGTTACGATAGTCTGGTATCGCACCTGTTCCGATCAGAGGAGAAAGCGACAGATTGGGGGCTCTTGGCACAGGAAGGAAGCGTGGCCACTCTTGTTATTGTCAGCAAAGGTGGCGAGGCTTACATGGTCGAGGTGCTTGCGACCGGGGAGCAGGTCGAGCAGGTTTCCGCAATAAACGTCAGCGGCGCAGGGAAGGGTGCAAGGATTAAGGTGGCGGGTGGGCCTGAAATTGCTCCTCGCCCGCTTGGTCGCCTGCAAAAGAAACCGTTTGGTCATTCCCCCGTGACAGGCCATGAGTATTGAGGAAGGAAAGAGATACTTAACCCCTGCAACATGCTATCTGAGTCAGCCCGGTTGACCGGGCTCGTGCATCGCGGGCGAAGGAGCGGCGGGGATGCGGCGCACAAATTGCAAATTGCAAATTGAAGATTGCAAATTGCAAATTGCGGATTGAGTTCCGCAACGGTCCCTTGGCCCCTGACCCCCCGGACGCAGTCCGGGGGCTTTCACCCCTGACCCCTACTTCGCGGCGGCGCGGCGGGGGAGGAACTCGATGAGCAGCACGGCCAATATGATGGCCAGCCCCAGAACGCTGGGCCGGAGGAAGAGCCACCAGGCCAGACCCAGCGCGACGCCGAAGGCGTAAGGCCACCGCGCGAAACACCGCCAGACCGTGCCGCGGACCGCGAGCGCTACGGCCGCTGCCGCCAAGAGCGCCGTCGCGAGAATGGCAGAGAGCCGCCCGAGCCAGCCGTCTGCCCGGATCGACGGGTAACGCAGGGTGATCGACTCGCTGGGGCCGACGAACCGGGCGACGGTCTGTGCCTCGTCCAGCGAGCCCTGCCAGAGGGCCGCGGTTTGGGCGGCCGTCGAGGATTGGCCGGCGGCGGCAGGCTCGGCCTCGACCGGCTCGGCGTCCTCGGGGATTGCAATTCCGGCGGCCCGCGGCCCGGCGATGGTCCAAACGGTCCGCTCGATCGGCAGGTCTCCGAGCTTGGGGGCTTGGAAGGTCCGGCGGAGGGCCCGGACGCCACGCGCGGAAGCATCGTCCGCGCCGACGGCGAAGAGGGCCTCGATCCGCTGCGGCTGGGGATCGGCGGCCAGCGGCACGAGCAGGGCCCCATCGGCGGCACGCACAGGATCGACGGGCACGCCGCCGGCGGTCAGGTGGAGCAGCCGGGCACCGGCCGGGAGCCGCAACGGCAGCGATTCCGATTGCTCGATCTGGGCATCCACCAGCGCCATGCCGCAGCAACTGCCGTCGCTGTGCCATGCGATGCGGACATCCGCCAGGCGAACGCGGGATGCCTGTTGCGAACCGCCCTCGGGCTGGAACGTAGCTTTCCAATTCTCGCCGATGATCTCATAGGCGGTTGCCGCCGCGTCGGCCGAGGGGTCCGGCACGGCCACCTCTCGCAGGCCCTGGGTGTCCCAGGCCGCGGGCTGGCCTTCCGCCTGTTTCGGCAAGACGACGATTCGCCGCACCCGGCCAATATCGTGAAAGAGGATCTGCGGGATGACTACATGGTCCACCAGCGCGAGGTCCAGCGGGCCGGAGACGGTGAACCGGCATCGACCGGTCACGGCCGCCGTGGGCTCCCAGAGCAGCCGTTGCCCCTGCCCTGCGTCCTCCATGACCCTGACAGTGCCTGACGGGACCGGCTCCGGACCGGGCTGCGGGCGTTCAGGCGGTCCGGTCTTTTCGGCGGGCTTGGATGGTGCGTCCGGGCCGCACTTGTAGGGGCCGTTCCACGCCGCCGGGGCGTCGATGACGAGATCGTCGAGCAGGCCGGCGGTGATGTCCAGCCGGCAGTCGAGCGTGGCCTTCCAGCCCTCGTCGTCCCAGGTGACGCGGGTGATCTCGTCGGCGCGGCCGGCGGGGCGGTTGGGCACGACCTTCAGGAGCAGGCCGCCGGCCCGCGGGTCGGCCGGCGAGGACTCGTCGGCCCGGTAACGCCGGACGAGCCTTCCCAGGGGGGCCATGCTCGGATCGACCGCCTGGTCCTTGACCTCCGTCCATCCCGCGGCCCGCTTTATCTCCAGCGCCACGGCGGGGTGGCGGAACAATTGAAGGATCGAGGACTGCGTCCTCGCGCCCTCGATTGCCAGGACGGGCACCGACATTTGCTGCTTGGGCGCGGGCATAGCACCGGCCAGCGACAGCGTGTATCGCCCGGTGACCGGCCCAGTCAAGAAGACGGTTACAGTGCCGCCGGGGTCTTGGGCCCAGTGGGCGACCCGCTGGACGCCGTCGGAGACGACCGAGACCCGTTGGACCTGGAGGGCCGCCGGCGCCGCGATGCGATGCTCGAACACGTTGTCGGCGGCCGTGACGAGCTGGGCCTCGAACCGGACCTCGGCGTTGTGCCCGTCCAGCGAGAGTGTCAGCGTCTGGTCGGCGGTGGTCTCGGGCTGCCGCGGACGGATCGAGAGGCCCCAGGCCGCCGGCCCTTGCGGCATCCGGCAAGCGAACTGCGGCGTGCCGCGGGCCGCGCCCCAGATGCCGAGGAACTCGGCCGTCGGCACGGCTTCCGGCCGGGAGCGACCGGAGAACTGGTACTCCAGCAGCGGATCCACGCTAACGGCCAGCCACTGCCGCGTCGGCCGCACGTCGAGGACCTCGAATTGCGGCAGCCGGACGGTGCTACTGCTGGGCGTTGTTCCAACGCCCGACGTTGTGCCAACGCCCGACGCCGGGCCGACGCTCGGCATGCCGGCCCACACGAAGCGGGCGTCGACAACGGCGGCCTCGGTTATCCCGCGGGCCCAGGTCAGCTCGATGATCTGCGGCTGCCCTTTGGGCCGCTGGATACGGACGGCCGGGGCGTCGGGGCCCTCGGGCGGCAGCATCTCCAGTTGCGGATCGGTAGCCAGCGAAAGCCGCCGAAGCTGGCCCGCGGCAACGCTCAGTCGCAGCCGGGCATCCAACAGGACGCTGCCGGGCAGCACCCGCAGCCAGAGCAGTTGCTCGAGATCGACGGCCGGCGCGGTCTCGCCCGACACGTCCTGCCACCGGACCGACAGCCGGTCGGCCGGGCCCAGGTCGGCCACCAGCCGCGGCGGCTCGGCCTCGCGGGAGACGGCCCCCTTGGCCCGCGGAATCTCGATCGCCGGGGCGCCGGCCGGCACGGCGAGTTCGAGCCGGGAGGTGGCCAAGGGCGGGATCGACAAGTCGAAGCCGGAGGGTCCGTCTCCGCTGCGCATGCCGGGCCGCAGCGTAAGTTCCAGCTTGTAGTCGCCCGGCTCGGCGACGTCCACGGCCAGGGCGGCGCCGTCGGCGTCCCATTCGGGCTGGATGGTGCGGCCGTCCAATCGCGATTCGTCCGGCAGCAGCTTGGCTTCCTCGCGGCGCAGCGGGATGCGGACCCGCATCTTCGCGTTGAAGACGCGAAGGCTGAAATCGGCCGTCAGTTGGTCGACCACCAACCGCTGCGAGGCGGCTTCCCGGGAAAGCGATGCGCGGTACGTCGCGCCGGCGATCAACCAGCCTTGCGGCTTCTCGGCCCGCGCCTCCGCGCGACGATAGAGCTGGTCGTAGAGGGGCTCCGGGACGTAATACTTTCCGCCGGTCGGCTGCCCGCGGGCATCGACGGGGATGAGGACGCTCGGAGCGGCCGGCTGCGGGGTGTTGCCGGGTTGCTCCGCGCGGAGCGGCTCGCCGAGTCCCACCGCGGCGGCCAGGAAGACCGCCGTGCCCAGCGGAACCACTCCGGTGAGCGTGCTCGGCAGATCCGACTCATCGTGTCCGGCGGCCGCGGATCGGGTTCGCCGGACGTGTCGCACCAATCCCGCCAGAAGGCAGAAGAGAACGCCAAGGAAGGCCGACGACGCTATGGGGATAAAGCAGGCCGGGCCGGCCATCGCCACCACGGCGACCGCGCCGGCCAAGGCGGTCGAGACGACCGGCCGCGCCGCAAGTTTCCACAGTCCCATCGTCGCGATCAACAAGAAGACCAGCCAGCCGACCGCGCGGATCGTCGCGTCGTGGACGACGGCGAGCCGGGGCAGGGCCGTTTCGGCGATGTCCAGGCGGTAGACGGTCCAGCCGGGGTTGTCAGCCGCGGGGTCCTCGAAAAAGGGGACAGGTCCAACTTGTGCGAAGCCGGGCACCGACCGGAGGTTGGTCGCGGGCCATTCCGGCAAATTGGACCTGTCCCCTTTTTCCCGCGAGACCAGTTGCACCCAATCGTCGCGGCGAAGCGGGTGGAAAGCGGCCTGATCGGGCGCCCGGCCCAAGACGCCCAGCAGCCGCTGGCTCCAGTTCCACGCCCGCCGGGGCGATGCCTCGGGGTCCGGCAGGAAGTCGCATGCCTGGTAGCCCGGCGGCAGGCAGACGGTCCAATGCCTCGAAAGGACCGGCACATCGAGATCCGGCAGCGGCGGCGCGAGGGATCCGACGGCCCTGAGCCCTTCTCGCCGTGCCGTAAAGCAGATCACGACCGACGCGAGCCGCTTGCCCGCGGGCAATTCCACCAGCAGCACGGGCGAATCCTCGCCGGGATCGAATCGAGGAAAGGCGCGGTTCCGGTCAACCCAAACGCCGCGAACCTCCTGACGCGTGATGCCCGGCGGAAGCTTGACGCGAAGCCGTCCGCCACCGGCGCTCTCGACGCGGTAGGTTGCCGTGTGGTCCGCGGTTCCGTCGGCCGCATAGCGCGAGCGGATCTCGCAATCCCACGCCCAGGCGGCCGGCTCGGCGGCGCCGCCCCCGGGGACCAGCACGATCGCCGGCTCCGACTCGCCCACCGTGTCGCGGATCGGATCGTACTGATACGTGGCCCGGGCCGTTTGATACTGGTCGGCGGGCACGGGCTCCGTGGCAATGGGCTTGAGGCGACGGTTCTGGATTTGCACGGGGCGCTGACCGAGACTCCGCACGACCAGCGTGGCCTGCTGGCCGGCGGCTTCAGGCAGCGAAGCCAGGCTGATCGGCCGGGGCGAATCGAACCGGCTCTCGCGCACGCCCCGGATCTCCAGCGCCGCTCCGCGCGGACGCCGCAACACGAGTTCCCAGGTTTCCTCTTCGTTGGGCGCCCCGGAAGCGGCGGGCGGACGCCCCGGCAGCCGGCGGGCGCTCAGGGCGGCCTCATCCCCTTCAAGCGACCATCGGAGAGGCTCCTGGCGGCGGTGGGACAGCCGCACCAGAACGCGGTCCACCTCGGCGGACTTCGACCCCGTGCAGGTCAGAAAGTAACTCTCCTGGAGCGTGCCGCTCAGCGCCGTCGCCTCGACCCGGATGGCCGCCGTGTACGTCGGCTTCCGCTTGTCGAGCGATATCTGAAGTCTCTCCGCCTCGGCATCGTCCCGGAAGAGCAACTTGCCGGTGCGAGAGCCGAACAACTCCCGCTCGGCGGGCGAGAGATCCTGCGGCTTGACCTGCCGGAGGTGCTCGGCCCGGTCGAGTCTCAGCTCGTAAGGCCCTTCGGTGCGGAGCGAGACCAGCCGGTTCTGGTCGCCGGAAGCGTGGAACCGCAGGGGGACGAGGTCGTCCCGGCCGAGGTTCCGCCCCGGAGAAGCGTACACCCGCCGTGCCGCGACCACCAGTCGCAGGGGCCTATCCGGCGTGAGCGGCCGGGCCAGCACGACGGAGAGCTTCCGATTGCCCGCCAGGCTCCAGTCGTCCAGGGCGTCGGCGGGGAAAGATGCGACCGAGTCGATCGTCCATTGCGGCGCGACCGCGGCCTCCAGGGAGAACAGCGAGCCCTCGGCCAGACGAAAGTCGGTGGCCACGCGGCTGGTCATCTTGCCGTCCCCCAAGGCCGTGGCGGTGCCGCTGGTCGTGCGGACGGCGGGCCGATAGGGCGCGAGCTTCACCTCCACCGCGGCGTCGGCAGCGAAGTGCTCGAAGCGAAACGATTGGCCGCTCTGCGGCGATTCCAGCGGTCCGGTGCCCGACGGGCGGCAGCGATCGCCCCGGACCCCGTCGAGCCGGAGCGGGGAAGGGATCCGGAGCGTGGTGCTCCCTTCCTGCCAGAGCAGGTCGCGGGCGAGCATTCGCGGCAACTGCCAGGGCCGGCCGATCGTGAGCGGGGCCATCGCGCTCAGGCGGAGCACGCCCCTCCCTTCGCGGAGCGGCTCCGGGAGCGTCAGAACGAGCCGAGCGGCCTTGTCACCCTGCGGCGCGACCACGCTTCGCGCGGTGTCCACCGACCAAGGGACCACGGCGTCGCCGAGTTGGGCGCTGACGAGTTCCAGCGGCGGCTCAAGAACCACCGACACCTCGGTCAGCGGCTCGCGGTGGGCCTCCAACTTCAACTCGGTCGTAAGCTCCAGGCCCCGGAGCGAGAATTCGTAGATCGCCGACTGCCGCGCCAACACCAGCCTCGGCGCCTCGACGGCCGCCGGGCCCGCGGCCAGGCGAAGGCGGAAACGCCCCTGGCCCCCCAGCTCGATTTGCCATCGCCGGCGGCCTGACTCCGTCTGCGGCGGACCCAGCACGATCCCAGAGTCGACTTCCGGCGTCAGTCCTTCGGGCAGATCGAGACTGAAATGGTTGACCGGACAGGCGGGTAGATCGAACTGATAATCCGTGTCCTTGCCGGAATCGTGCTCGGCCGCGAGCGACCACTCTATCCCGAGCGAGCCCGAGCGATCGACCAGCACCTGAAGCCTCCCGTCGCTGCCAAGCCCCAGCGATGCGGGTGTCGCCGCGGGATCTCCCCAGACCGCCTTGCTGACGGCCAGGTTGCAAGGGTCCAGCGGCAAGAGCACCGCCGACTTCGCCGTCGTGGCTATTTCCATCTTCACGTCGCCGACGATCCGCCGGTCGTCGGCCAGCCGGGCCTGGTAGCGGGCAGCGATAGGGCGAACGACCAACTGGGCCTGGTGGCCCGCCGGAGTGCGTGCGATCGCCTCCACGAGCCGGTCGAACTGCTGGGCCTCCATCGGAAGGTACTTGGTGCGGTCCTTGGGCCAGTCCTGGACCTCGCCGGCCGGCACATACACGCGGCGAAACCGCAGGGCATCGCTTGCGGCAACTCCGTTGCCGGCGGCAGTTCCGCTGCCGGCGGCAGGCGGCTCCGCGGAGCGGGCCGCCGCTGACCAGGCGCCCACCAGCAGCACCCAC
>JBEKCP010000322.1:0-7095 GCA_050014815.1 Thermoguttaceae bacterium
ACGAGTGTGCTTGGGAGCGTTGATCGTACTGAATCTGACGTTTGTCATGCAAGCGGCGGAATCGCCCAAGGACGCCCCGGCGGCCGACCTGGACAAACTCGTCGGCCAACCGGTCGATCTCTCGCCGTGGGCGTATGAGTGGCGGGCGAATCGGCAAACGCAGGAAAAGCCGGAAGGGTGGTTCATCCCCCGACGGCTGGAGCGGCTCGACAAGGTCTATCGGCCGGTGGTCGGCACACCCGAGTTCCGGGGCAAGGATCCGAACCGGCAGAACATCGTCACGATGCTTCCCGTGCCCAAGGGCCGGCTGGTGTCCGGCCGGCTGTGGCTCGCGCCGGTGAGCTATGCCAGGATCGAGCTGCGGTGGCCCGAGGGCGGGGCGGTGCCGCCGCCCGAGGCCGTCGAGGTCCGCATCTACCCGGCGCGGTACGGCTGGTTCGGGTTCGTGCGCGATGAGAAGTTGGGCCCGCCGGCGATCTCGCCAGATCGGCGGACCTGGACCTTCTCACCCGAGATCGACGCCCGCACCGGCAAGCCGAGGCTCGTATCCGCCAATCACACCGACATGATCGCGGCATTTGTCGATGACGCCGCCGCGCCTGCCGGCACGAAGTATGCCTGCCCAAGCATCCGCCTGATCGGTCCCGGGGCCTGGAAACAAATGGACGTGGAGATCGAATGGGGTTTTCAGAGCGGCGTGGAACCGCCGCAGTTCGAAGGCCGCGTCGAAGCCTACGTCGGGATGGTCAAATCGGTCTCGCCCTTGGACGAGGCGGGCGCGGGGCGGCGCGGGATCGTCGCCTCCGTGCTCTACCTGCCCCAGGGCCATGCGGACGTGCGCTGCACCCCGCTGCACTCGCGCGTGACCGTATGGACCAAGTCGGGCGGTTTCACGTTCCTGCCCGAACTCTTGGAGAAAGGCCCGATTCTCGTTCCGGATATCGGGATGTTCGCGAGGAAGGCCGGCGGCGCGACCAACGCCCGGCAGTTCGCCGCAGAGGCGGCGGCCCAGAACCTCAAGTGCATTCCGCGGATGACGCGCGAGCATCCGGAAGCGGCCTCCTGGGAGGAGGTCATGCAGAAGGTGAAGTTGCCGTGCTGCCCTCCCGGCACGGTTATCCCGCCGCTTCAGCCGTTCCAGGAACCGCCCGATTCGGCGATGCGCGTGCATGTGCCCGACGAGCGGTGGACGGATGCCTGGCGCAGGTCTTCGTGGCAACTGGGACAGGGCAAAGGCGGTTACGGGTACTTGGCGTTGGAGGCCGCCCGGCCGATTCGCGCGACCGACCTGGCGGGGCTGCGCGAGACGTCCGCGCGGCGTCTGGACTACTGGCTCAAGGCGCCCGGCGGGCAGCCGGACGGGGATTTCGTGGACGGCGACGGCGGGTTTGAGTACGCCCAGACGATGAAGCACGGCATCGGCTGGAGCCACGACGGAACGCACCCGCAAACGGGCATGATCCTGCACAGCGTGTGCGAGCGTTTCTTTCTGACCGGCGACCGGGAGTGGTTCGCAAGAAACCGTCCCCGTATCCAGGCGGCCGCCGACTGGATCATCCGCCAGCGCAGGCTGTACTTGAAGGATGTCCCCGACCGCGAGAAACTTGAGGTTGCGGGCCTGCAACCGCCGCAGGTGCTGGGCGACAGTTACCTGGGAAAAAGTTGCTGGCGATGGTATCTGATCAACGACGCCTTCTCGATTCAGGGGCTGCGCCGTTTCGCCGACGCGCTGGCGGAACTCGATCCACCGGCGGCGAGGAAATACCGCGACGAAGCGGACGCCTACGCCAAGGACCTGCTTCGGGTCGTCAACCGGGAGGCGTCGCTCGCCCCCGTGCGGCCGGTGCGCGACGGCACGTACCGGCGCGTCATTCCGGCCTCGGCATATTCGCAGGGCTCGATGGTCCGCGAGTTCTTTGGGACTTACTCGCTGGCCGACGTCGAGATGGGGGCCCTGCCGCTGGCCGACGCGCCGGGCGTGCTCGATGTCAGCGACCCACGCATCGGCAGCCACCTCGACGTGGTCGAAGAGTTGCTGCGGCCCGCGGGCAAGGCAGGCCCCATCGCGAAGGACGACCATTGGTTCTACGGCGGCGTTGTCGGCCTGGCCAAGTACTCGTACATCAGCACCATCCACCTGCGCCGCGACGACGTGCCATGTTTCCTCCGGCACTGGATGGTCAACTACGCCGGCTACGTCCAGTCGCACGGGGGATTCACCGAGGGCTATCAGCCGGGCAGCTATGGCTCGGGCTCCGGCAGGCCGGGCGGCGACCTTGGCAGCACGGGCTGGTTCGTCGAGAGCTTTCGCAACACGCTGGTAATGGAGGAGGGCGATTCGCTGTGGCTGGCCAAGGCCACGCCCCGGGCATGGCTGGAGCAGGGCAAGAAGATCTCGGTGAAGAACGCGCCAACCTACTTCGGCATGCTCGCCTACGAAATCATCTCCGACGTGGACAACGGCACGATCAGCGCCACCGTCGAGATGCCGTCGCGCAAGCCGCCGAAGGAAGTGGTCCTGCGATTCCGCCATCCCAAGACCGCGCCGATCAAGAGCGTCACGGTCAACGGCAAACCGTGGACCGAGTTCAACAAGGACAAGGAAACGATCACCCTGAAGGGCCTCGCCGGCACGGTGGCGGTCGAGGCAAGGTATTGAACCCGGCCCGAGCGGCGACACCTGGATAAAGAGGCCGCCCGGGTGAACGAACAGGAGACAAACCGTGAACGCATCGAAATGTCTGTTGGTCCTCATTGCCCTTTCGGCCTGGCAACTTGCCTTGGCGGCGGGGCAAAGCGTGCCTGGTTTCGGGTCCGAGCCGGGCCAGCGCGTCGGCGAGCCGGCCGACCTCGCCCCCAGTGCCTATCACTATCGAGCCGACCGCGCGGCCGACCAGAACGATCCCGAAAGCTGGATCCTGGTCCTCCGCCATGCCGGATTGCCGCTGGATCGGCCAGGGCCGGCCGACACCTCCGCCCCGGCAGTCAGGCAGGTCATCCGCGGGCTCGTGTGGGAGGAATCGCGGCAGGTCCGCACTGTCGAGGCCGTCTGGCCCGCCGGAAAACGTCCAGCCGCCGAGGAAGTGGCCTTGATGTACGCCGACAACGCCCAGTGGTGGTTCACCGCCACGAAGAGGGCCGTGGCGGCGGAGGCTTTGGCAGACGGCCGGACGCTGCGATTCAGCGTCCCGCAAGACACCTGCGGAGTGCTGCTGTGCGCGGTCGACGCCGAGGGTAAACCCAAGGACGCCGCGGGCTGCACCGTGCCCGAGGTCCGCGCCTACGGCCCCGACACGTGGAAGCAGATGGATCTGGAGATCGAGTGGGGCTATGAGCCGGCACGATCGGTGCGGCCCTACGATGGCGAAATCTCCGTCTACAACGGCGCGCTGGGCAACGTGAAGTCGCTTGGCGGCGACGACGGAACGATCGTCGAGGGAACGAGCTTCCGCTCGGCGCGCAAGGGCAGCGGCCGCCGCGGCCTGCAACTGGGCCTCCTCTACGTGGGCACGTCCCCCTGGCGGAAGATGTGGCCGAACGCCCCCACGGCGGCCGACCTGCCGCGCACGGTCGTCACCGTGAAGACCAGCTCGGGCGGCTTCTCGTTCCTCGCCGCCGACCTGGAGAACGGTCCGATTCTTGCCCCCGAGCACGGTTTCTTCGTCCGCGCCACGAAGGTCGTCAGCCCCGAGCCGACGCCCGCGCCCCCGGTGGCGAAGCCCACGACGACGGCAGTCGAACTGCTCGGCCCCAAGGTCAACAAGCTCCTGAACAACGAACTCAGCGGCTGGGGGACGGGGCAGACGCCCTTCATCGTGGCCAATGCCGGTAAGACGCCAATCACCATCTCTCGGGGTTTCGTTTTTCCGGCGCAGGCCGTGTTCGTCCACCCCGGTCCCGACCGCGACGCCGCGATCGCCTGGCGCAGCCCCATCAGCGGCAAGGTACACGTGCAGGCCGTTGTGGCCTCCATCCACGAGGGCGCCGGCGACGGAGTCGCCTGGACGATCCTCAAGCAATCCGGAAAGACCGCGACGGCGCTTGCGAAGGGCGCGGTCGCCAGCGGCCGCAAGCAGGCGTCGACCGAGGTCAAGGACGCGAAGGCGCTTGCCGACCTGCCGGTGGAGAAAGGCGACGTGCTGATCGTCGCCATCAACCGCCGCGGATCGCATACGGGCGACAGCACCAACGTCGAGCTCGTCCTCCAGGAGAAAGGCGGCCAGGAGCGGAAGTGGGACCTTGCCAAGGACGTGGCGGAGAACATCCAGGCCGGCAACCCGCACGCCGATTCCTTCGGCAATGCCGACGTCTGGTCGTTCTGCACGATGATCGCTTCGGAACCCCCGGTTCAAGCAGCGCCGGCGAAGCACGAGCCGCCGTTCGACATGCGGTCCAGTGCAACCTCCGCCGCGGAGTTCATCAAGCAGTTGCAGGCGAAGGGACTGAAGACGATCCGCCAGCGGACCGGCGAGTCCGCGGAGATGAGCTGGGAGGCGGCGATGAAGGCCCGCTTCGGCGAGCGCGAGTTCCCGCCGATTCCCGAGACGCAGCAGATGCCTTCGATGCGCCTAAACGTGCCCTGCGAGCGGCTTGCGGCACAGTGGAACCTGGGCGTCTGGCACAATCTCCGCACGGCCAAGCGCACGCCCAAAGGCGAAGTCCGCCTGGCCGACCACCCCTACGCGGTGCTCGCCCAGGAGACGTTCCAGATGGTCCACGCGATCGACCTGGCCGGGATGCACAAGGAGGCCCGCGAGGCCCTGGACCTTTGGCTCGACCTGCCGCTGAAGGTGGGAAAGCCCGCCGGACTCTTCGCCGATGGCGAAGGCGTCTTCTCGGGCATTGGCTATGAAGGGCCGCACGTCATGGGGCCCGGCACTATCGGCTGGATCATGGCCGAGCACTACCGCCTGACCGGCGACAAGGACTGGCTCAAGGCCAAGGCGCCGCGGATGCTCGCCAACGTGCGGTGGATCCTGCGGCAGCGAAAGCTTCTGTCAAGCGTCATCCCCGGCGGTGAGCGGCTTTGGAGCAAGGGACTACAGCCCGCGCACTCGCTGACGCCCGACGCCGGCGGTTTCTGGGCGCAGTTCTACGCCAGCGACGCTTACTACTGGCTGGCCGTGCGGTCGTTGGCGGACGTCCTGGCGGAGATCGACCCCGACACGGCGGCCGAGCTGTCGAAGGAGGCCGACGCCTATCGGGCGGACATCCTCGCTGCGGTCGAGCGGTCGATCCTGTATTCGCCGTTGATTGCCGTTCGCGACGGGACCTACCGGACGTTCATTCCGCCCGTCTGCCACGCCCGCGGCCCGATCTCGCTGGCGTGGATGTGGAAGCGGAAGTTCAGCCTCAACCACTGGGACGGCATCGCCTGGGACATCTCGATGGGCGCGATGGACCTGATCGACCCGACGAAGCTTCTGCCCGTCAGCGATGTCCGCGTGCGGGGGCACATGGCGGTGCTCGAGGACCGGTTCCTGCTGGAGAACCGCAAGGTGTTCATGCGCAGCCGCGACTACGACCCCGACCGCGACTGGTACGGGGCCGGCTGGCACCACCAGTGCGCCTATGAGCGTAACCCGCAGATCCACCTGCTGCTCGACGACGTCCCCTGCTTCCTTCGCGGGATGCTCAACCAGTACGCGGCGCACATTTGCCAGCCGCAGTACACGTTCAACGAGCATACGACGCGCGGTCCGCCCGACAAGCCGTTCGAGGAGGCCGGTTTCATGGAGCGGTTCCGCGACATGCTGGTGATGGAGGAGGGCGAGTCGCTATGGCTGGCCCGCGCCACGCCGCGAGCGTGGTTGGAACAGGGCAAGAAGATCAGCGTGAAGAACGCGCCGACGCACTTCGGCACGGTCGCCTACGAGATCGTTTCGGACGTTGACAACGGCAAGATCAACGCGACCGTCGAGATGCCATCGCGCAATCCACCCAAAGAAGTGGTCCTGCGCTTCCGCCACCCAAAGGGAACGCCGATCAAGAGCGTCACCGTCAACGGAAAACCCTGGACCGAGTTCAATAAGGACAAGGAAACCATCACCCTGAAGGATCTGACCGGCGCGGTTGCCGTGTCGGCACAGTACTGAACATGGGAGAATGAAACCATGCTGAACAACCAAGGAGAGAATGTCGTGAACCACAACCACGGCAACAAGGGGGAGAACATGAGCAACCTCACAAGATGCGCTTGCTTGGGGTCGTTGATCTTCCTGAATCTGGCGCTGGGCATCCAGGCGGCGGAACCGCCCAAGGGTTTTTCCGTGGCAGGGACCGCTCAAGGCCAGAACCCGTTGCCTTCCCCGCGGGTCGATTTCTCCTACGCCTTCGGCACCCCGCACCGAATCACCGCGACGATGCCCGACAGCAGCGATAAGACCCTGTTGGACCTGCAACCCGACAGTTTGCGCATGTCGTGGACCTACGACGACCTCAAGAATCTGCCGCTGTGCGTCTATCGGCCGACCAAGGCCACCTGGGAGTTGCGCATGCTCCCCAAACTGGATGAGCAGGCATTTACGCACTGCACCTGGCATAGGCTGGAAGGCGCGCTTCCGGTGCTCGACAATGTCTACGAGTCTCGCGACGGCACCCTACGATTGCAGGTGGCGGGAGGAACGACCGCGGCAATCGTTCGCGTGGAAATGGTCAACACGGGCGACCGGGAACACCGCTTCTCTCTGCCCACTACGGTTCGCTACCTCGTCTCCAAAGACAAACAGAAGCAGCAGATCGCCTGGGACCGCGACACTCTGAAAGTCGGCGACCGGGCGATGGCCCTCGTCCTCGGCGCCGACCAGTGCGAAGTGCCGGAGACGAACACGGTGGTGCAGGTCTGGAAGGTGCAGCCGGGCAAGCGGGCCGTGGCATGGCTCGTGCGACCTTACCGAGCGACCCTTGGAGATCTGGCCGAACTGCGCCGGTGCGACTGGGCTTCGGAGTTCGACGCGGCCGTGCAGACGTGGAAGAAACTGCTGGGGCGCGCGGCGCGGTTCCAGGTTCCCGACCAGGGCGTCCAAAACGCGATTCATGCGTGCCTCGCCGACGTGTTTGTCATGCGCGAACCCCTGGCCAAGGGATACCTGGGTT
>JBEKCP010000323.1:0-7090 GCA_050014815.1 Thermoguttaceae bacterium
CCTTTCGGGCGGGCTTCGCCTGGAGCGGCACCTGGTTCTGGCACGGAAAGATCGCTTCCTGCTCCGGGCCGACGCGGTGTTGGGCGCCCGGACCCGCGCCCTCCGGTATCAAGGGCGGTTGCCGCTGGCGCCGGGGATCGCGCCGCGGTGTGCCGAGCAGACCCGCGAGGGCTTCCTGGTCGCTATCGCGGCCGGCAAGCGACGCCGCGGTCTGCCGCCGGTTACGCGGCCGGGTCTTGGCAAGCGGCTGGCGACCGTCTTGCCGCTGGCGCTGCCGGAGTGGCGGAGCGACGGGGACTGTCCCGATTTTCGCGGGCACCGAGCGCAGCTTGGTCGCGAAAATGGGACTGTCCCCTTTGACCCAAAGAGCGAGGGGGTCGCGGGCGACCTGGTCGGCGTGGCGGGAGCCCTGGAACTCCGTCAGGCGATCCGTGGCCGGCGACTCTTTGCTCCGCTGTGGCTCGACCTCGATCGCGGCCGCTTCCGCCGGCGGCGGACCTGGCGGCAACTGACCGTGGCCGAGTCGATGGCCGTCTTGCCGCCCGACGCCGCCGTCGGCTACCGCGTGGCGGCCGGCGGCGGGCAATGGCTGATCTACCGCAGCCTGGCCCCCAAGCGGAACCGCAGCGTCTTGGGGCACAACCTGGCCACCGAGACGCTTGTGGCCCGGTTCCGACGCGACGGAGAAGTGCAGTCCATCATCGAGATCGAATGACCGGTTACTTCCACTGGCCGGGGTCGACCTCCACTCCGTGCGATTCCGTCCGCACGATCCGCTGGATGTCCTCGCTGGCGCGAAAGAAGGCCACAATCACGTCCGGGTCCCACTGCCGGCCCGCTCCCTCGCGGAAGATCTGCTCGACCTTTTCCTCGGGCATGCCCTTGCGATAGGGGCGGTCGCTGCTCATGGCGTCGTAGGAATCGGCCACCGCGATGATGCGGGCCGCCAAGGGGATCGCGTCCGACTGCAAGCGGAACGGATAGCCGCCCCCGTCCCACGCCTCGTGGTGGTGGAGGATCACCGGCAGGATGTTGTCCAGCTTCTTGAGGTCGCGGAGGATCCGGTGCCCGATTTCCGTGTGCGTCTTGATGTGCCGGAACTCCTCGTCGGAGAGCTTCCCCGGCTTGCGGAGAACGCTGTCGGCAATGCCGATCTTGCCGATATCGTGCAGGAGGCCGGCCAGGTAGATCGTGTTGAGCGCCGCGGCGTCGCAACCGAGCTCCTGGGCCAGCCGGACGGCGATTCGGGCCACCCGGTCGCTGTGGCCGCACGTGTACTCGTCCTTCGCATCGATGGCCGCGGTCAACGCGCGGATGATGCCGGCCATCAAGTCGGCCTGCTGCTGATAGAGGGCGATGTTGCCGCTGTGGATCCCCAGGATCGTCGCCACCGAGCCCAACAGGCTCGCCTCGTCCGTGCCGAACTCCCCGTCCGACATGTGCTCCAGGGCCGCCAGCCAGCCGAACAGGTTCTCCCCTTCCGCCATGGGAACCACGACCATCTGGTGGACTTGCGGACAAGGCCAATCGGCGTTGCCGCTTGCGGGCCGGTTGATCACCATCGGCGAGCCGCTCCCGCGGCGGTCCGGAGCCAGGTAGTCGATCAAGCGGGCGAATTGCCCGGCGTCGATCGGGCACTCCCCCTGGACCAGCAGGACCGGCTCCCGCTGCCTCTGGCGGGCCGGCGACTCGCCCGGGTTCGGCCGGGACGTCAACTGCACCGCCAGGCCCTTGGCCGGCAAGACGCCGTCCAACCACTCCAAGGCCACGCGGCACATCTCCACTTCGCTCTTGGAAATCTTCAGGTTCTGCGTCAGCCGGTGCAGCAGGCTGATTTCCTCGAGGGTGGCGGCCATGTGGCCCGAGAGGTTGGCAGTCTCCTCTTCGAGCCGCGCGATCCGGCGGCGGGCGGCCGAGAGCTCGCCGGCGGCACGGTCAGGAGACCGTGCCACAACCGATGCCGCCCCAACCGATGCCTCGCGGCAGAGCCCCTCGCGCGGCAACGGGGTACCCGCTTGCGGGTCCGGCGCCGTCACCGGGATGTTCCCCGTTGCCGTCGGGTCCGTCGAAGTCGCAATCGCGGGTTCCACGAATCGAGATCCCTTGGAATATTGAGATTGGCCTGCCAATAATAATCTACGTTACGCCAACAGGCCGCGCCGTGGCTGAAGCTCCCCTCTCCCTCCGGGAGAGGGACCCGCAAGCGGGTACCCCGGGGTGAGGGCATGGTAGGCCGGATCACAAAAATTGCGGCCCTCGCGCCGCTCGCCCTCACCCTATCCCTCTCCCGGAGGGAGAGGGGACTATTGGGCATGGCCTTGCGGCCTGAATTTAAGGACCACCCCATGACAGCGTCAGGACCGGAACTGCTGTTCGAAGGCAAGCGTTTTCGCGTCGAGCGCGTGGTGCAACTCGGGCCCGATGGCGCCGAGCACGCCAAGGAAATCGTGCGCCATCCCGGGGCGGTTACGATCCTGCCGGTGCTCCACGACGGGCGAATCTGCCTGATCGAGAACTATCGTGCCGCGGTGGCCCAGCGGCTCGTGGAACTGCCGGCCGGGACGCTGGAACCGGGCGAAGACCCCGCGGCGACCGCCCGCCGCGAACTGGCCGAAGAGACCGGCTATCGCGCCAAAGCGATCCAACTGCTGGCCACCTTCTACATGTCCCCCGGCATCCTCGACGAAAAGATGTTTCTCTACCTGGCCACCGGCCTGGAGCCGGGGCCTGCCGCCCTGGAGGCCGGCGAAGACATCCACGTCCGCCTGGCCACCTGGGACGAGGCCCTGGCGATGGCCCGCGAAAACCGCATCCGGGACGCGAAAACGCTGGTCGGCCTGCTCTACTGCCAGGCGTTCCACCGCGATCTTGGGCCGCTCAATGGATAAAGCCGACGTTCTGCAACTGGCTCTTGATGCCGCCCCACATGCCCCCGGTCTGCGAGCCCAGCGCGGCGACCGCCGAAATCAATACCATGAGGATGAGCAACAAGACCACGGCATACTCGACCGCCGTGGCGGCGGCGTCGTCGGTGAGAAACCGGACCGCCGGCTTCCAGCTTCGGACTTTCTGGGGGGAGCTTTTCACAGTGTTGGCAGCGCTTAATGACAGTAGCATCCCGCAGTTAAGCTTAGGCCACGTCGAAGACCTGTCAAATTCGTTACTGCGGTTGACGGGCCCCCGGCGGCGGTATAAGATGAGGATTGCCATGGCTACGACAGACCAGATTACGACTGCCGAGCAACTGCTCGAGGCCCACGGCCTGGGACGCTGTGAATTACTCCGCGGAGAGCTCGTCATGATGTCGCCCGCCGGCTCGGAGCACGGGGTTGTGGTGGTCCGGGTCACAGGACCACTGAACGCCTTTGTCAGGCAGCATTCGCTGGGCGAGGTCTTGGGGGCGGAGACGGGATTCAAGATCGGCCACCGCCCGGATACGGTCCGAGCGCCTGACGTGGCTTTTGTCTCGCGCGATCGTTGGCCGCCCCAGGCCCCCAAGGGTTTCTTCCCAGGCGCTCCCGACCTGGCCGTGGAGGTCATTTCGCCAGGCGACCGCGCGAGCGAGGTCCTGGCGAAAGTGGAAGACTGGCTCGATGCCGGCTGCCGGGCGGTTTGGGTCGTCGATCCCGAGACCCGCACGGTCGCCGTCTACCATGGCCGCACCGCCGTGGAGGTCTTGCGTGTCGGCGATCACCTCGACGGCGGCGAGCTCCTGCCCGATTTCCGATTGGCGGTCGCGGAAATCTTCGTATGAGAGTAGCCGCGCCCGGTTGTTCGAGCAGGGCGAGCGGTTGCGGCGGCGGTCGCTGGCGAATCGCTCGATCCTTGCTCAGCGCGGTCCGGTGCTGTCCGGCCCGCTCGACCGCTGGTCCCTCCGAGTCCTAACGAAGGCGCTCTTGTTCCTCCCGCAGCGCTTCCAGTTCCGCAAGTGCCTCGAAGTCTTTGGGCCGGCCGGCAGCTCGCTTTACGCGCATGAGCGTATCAAGATGGCGCCATGGAACGCCGCGGCCGCCCCCCCAATAAGAATAAAATCCACTTTAGCGTTGACAAGGACCCGTAGCAG
The DNA here is from genome assembly GCA_050014815.1 of Thermoguttaceae bacterium. GTDB lineage: Bacteria > Planctomycetota > Planctomycetia > Pirellulales > Thermoguttaceae > JBEKCP01. Next base: position 4,064 of record JBEKCP010000323.1, read on the forward strand.
GCCGCCAAAATCGGTCATTGCTGGGCCCTTGATTTCCGGCCGGCACGTTGGATTTCCTCTGCGAACTCGCAAAGTCGCTGGAGATTCGCGAGCCGCTCCTCGGGCGTCATTTTCAACGCCTCGCGCAAGAGCGTGCGGTCGACGTCCCGTTTGTAGGCTTCGATCACCGGGTCAACCCAATTGGCGGCAGTTGCATCCGACATAGGCTTCATCCTTCAGTCGGGGTGACAGGACTTGAACCTGCGACCTCGTGCGCCCAAGGCACGCGCTCTAGCCAGGCTGAGCTACACCCCGATCCACCCATCTTAACCCAGGACGCAGGCTACGACCATCCACGCTCACCTCCCCAGCCCCAGGGCGAACGCGATGGCGCCGGACACCTCGCGCATCTTCGCCGCAGACAAGGTGGTCACCAGGCCGCCCAGGCGATCCTTCGATACCGTCTGAATGTGATCGCAGTTGATCGCGCAGTCCTGGAGCATTCCGTCCTCTTTGTACAGCCGAACCTCGGAAGGAATATCGCGGATCGTGCCGGTGACGGGAGCCACCGTGACCTCGCCAAGATGCTCCAAAATCGTATCCCGAGTCAGCAGCAAGACCGGCCGCTTCTTGTCGGGCGGCGAAAACCTGTACCAGCGGACCTCGCCCCGCCTCACCGGTCACCCCACTGCTGCTCGTTCTCCCACATGCCAAACTCCCCACTCTTGACGGGATGCCTCTGGTATCCCAAGCGGTGCTTCTCCTCCAGCTCCTTCACGCGGTACTTGGCCAGGGCCTCGCGAAGCGCATCGCGGGCAAAGGCGGATCGCGTCGTCTTCAGTTTACGCGCAAGACAATCGACCGCCGCCACCAGGTCCTCCTCAAGCGTCATCTGTACGGCCTTCATGGTCTTCACCCCGAATGTGGATGTCTATAGCTATAGTAGACCACATTAGGGTTCCGCGTCAAGGCGGTGAACCGGCCTCGGCCTGGGGCAGCGGTTGGGTCGGGCCGCAAATGTGCCCGCGCAACCGCTCGAACTCCTCATGACTGCCAAACGGGATCACCAGCTTGCCCCGGCCCTTGGCATTGTGCGTAATCTTGACCCGAATGCCCAGGGCCGCGCGGAACTCCTGCTCCAGCGCGGCGACATGATCGTTCTTCGCCCGGCGCACTCGGGCCTTCGCTCCCTCGCGTCCCCCGGCGTCCAGCGGGCCCTGGTCCATCGCGGCAATGGCCGACTGAACGATCCCCTCTATCTGGCGTACGTTAAGCCCCTCTTTCTCGGTACGCTCGCAGAACTCGATCTGCAACCGCTCCTCACCCAGCGGCAGCAGGGCCCGCGCATGCCCCGGTGTAATCCGCCCCTGGCGGACCGCCTCTTGGACCGGCCCGGGCAGCTCCAGTAACCGGATCAAGTTCGCTATCGTCGAGCGGTCCAGCATCAGCCGGGAGGCCAACTCCTCTTGAGTGCATCCATACTGCTCCAGGTACCGCTGGAACGACGCCGCCTTCTCCAGCGCGTTGAGGTCCTTCCGCTGGAGGTTCTCGATGATGGCCAGCTCCGTGGCCTGCCGGTCATCGGCCTCGACCACCCTCACGGGCACGTCGATCCACCCGGCCCGCCCGGCCGCGCGGAGCCGCCGCTCGCCGGCCACCAGTTGATAATGATCGTGGACGCGGCGGACCACCACCGGCTGGAGGAGCCCATGGGTCGCAATACTCTCGGCCAACTGCTGGATCTCCGCCGGATCGAAATCCTGCCGCGGCTGGAACGGGCTGTGCTCGATCAGCTCGATCGCCACCAGTCGCGTGCCGCCGTCGTCGGCCGCAACGTCGGGTGGCGAGGCCGCCGGCGGGTTGCTGCCGGTCCAGTCTACCGGCGGAGTGGATCCACCCAGCAGCATGTTATGGGGGCCGGCCATCGGGTGCGCTGATTGCAGGATCAGGGATGCCTCCTCGGGCGACAACGCGCCGGCGGCCGGCTGGCCCGGCCCCGCGGACGTGGCCGGCGTAGCGCCCGAGGCGGCCGGGGGCGATGCACCTGGCGTGGGTCCGGCGACCGGTGGTTGCCCGGGCTGCGGATTGGGCGTGCCCGCCGCCGGTTTCGGCGCGGTGCCCCAGCCCGGAAGCCCACTCAACAGTGCCTCCAATCCTCGCCCCAAACGTCGCTCTTTGTTAGTCACGGTCGAGTACCTCCATGCAGAGTTCAACATAAGCCCGCGCGCCCCGGGACCGGGGTGCATAGTCGATCACCGTCTTGCCGTGGCTGGGCGCCTCGGAGACGGCCACGTCGCGGGGAATCACGGTCTGATAAACAATCTCGCCGAAGAACTCGCGCACCTCCTGGTCGACCTCCCGGGTCAGCTCCAGGGTGTGATCGTACATGGTCAGGACGATGCCGCCGAACTGCAGGTTGTGGGCCTCGTCCCGCATGATCTGGCCGATGGTCCCGATCATCTGCGCGAGCCCCTCCATGGCGAAGTATTCGCACTGGATGGGCATGAGCACTTCCGTCGAGCTGGCCAGGGCCGTGCGGGTCAAGGGACCCAGCGAGGGCGGACAGTCGATCAGGACGAAGTCGTAGGAGCTGAGCCCGCGGGACAGGTGCTCGCGGATCTGGGCGGCCCGGGCCTCGTCCTGGCTGGTCAGCGCCTCCACGTCGCGGAAGGTCCGGCTGCCCGGGAGGAGATCGAGCCGCGGGACATCGGTCGCCGAGACGCCCTGCCGGATCGGGGTGCCGGCGACCAGGGGATGGCCCGCGGTAGGCTGCCGGCCCAAGGCCGAGGTGGCGTTGCACTGCGGGTCGAGGTCCACCAAGAGGACGTGGCTGCCGGACTTGGCCAGTCCGCCGGCCAGGTTGACGGCGGTGGTCGTCTTGCCGACGCCCCCCTTCTGATTAGCCACGCAAAGTGTACGGCCCACGCCCGCCTCCATGCCACCGGTTACGTTCCTCGCGCCGGAAGTGGAATTGTAACGCGCCGCGCTACGGATGGGAAATGGCAGTTTGCAGAAGGGGGAGGGCGGAAGGCGGAAGGCGGAGAGTGC
>JBEKCP010000324.1:0-7071 GCA_050014815.1 Thermoguttaceae bacterium
CCAGGAGGGTGGCGGTGAAGTTGGCCGTGGTCTGCCCGGCCAGGAGGGTAGCCGTCGAAGGCACGGTCAGCCGCGTCGTGTCGCTGGAGGCCAGTTGCAGGGTGATGTTCCGCGTAGGGGCGCCGCTGGAGGTGATCGTGCCCGCGACGGTGCCCGCCGTCTCGTGGGCGCTCGTGGGCAGCGTGACGCTGAGCGTCGCCGTCTCATTGTCGTGGACCATAACGGTGCCGGTGCCGGGGGTATAGCCGGTGGCCGAGGCGGTAATCGTCACCGCCTCGGGGCCATTCAAGAGCGTGTCGTCGATGATCGTGATGGGAATCGAGGCCGAGGTCTGTCCGACCGGGATGGTGACCGTGGCGGGGACGGTCAGGCGGCCGGTATCGCTGGAGACGAGGTTTACCGCAAGAGCGCTGCCGAGGGCGGCGGGGATCGTGACCGTCCCGTTCACCGTGCCGACGCCCTCGGTCTCGTTGGCCGGAACCGCGAGGGCCAGCAGCGGCAGGGTGACGACGTTCACGTGGAGCGACGACGTGGCCGTGTGCTGCGGCGAAGCGGAGTCGGTGACGGTCACCGGGATGTCATAACCGGCGGCCGAGCCGGTCGGCGTCCCGCTAAGCACGCCGGCGGAGCTGAGCGACAGCCCGGGCGGCACGGTGCCGGGGTGGACCATGAGCGATGAGATGTTCGCGGGAATGCTGCTCGCCTGGTCGATGCGGGAAAGCGTGTAGTGGGCACTGTCTCCCCTGGATACGCCGCTGGTGGGCGTAAGCCCCGACATGGCGGCCCCATAGTTGAACTTGACGTCGCCGTTGGGATAGAGCACCGCCTCGAAGTTGACCGGGTAGGAACCGGAGACTGTATGGGCTGCCCACCGGACGGCAACGTAATTGGCGTTGCTGGTGACGTAGATATTGTCGCCGGCCGTGGCGGTCGTCAAATCCTCCCACAACGGCGCGATGCGCACGGCCGAGGCCAAGGCGGCCTGGCTGTTGCTCGCCGAGGTCGAGGTGGAGGTGAAATCGAGGAAGCCGTTGCTGCAAACATTCACGGACGAGTAACTGGTCCCGTAGTAGGGGAAGGCCCAAGGCAGGGCGAGGCTCCAACTGGCGTTGTCGGCCTGCCAGCCCTGGGCGGTCCCGCCGCCCAGCCAGCCCGTGCCCGGGTCGCTCTCCGTGTAGTTCGTGCCGCTGGCGATCGACCACGCGTCGCTGCCCACGCCGCCGGTGGCCGCCAGGGTGACGCTGTAGGACTGCCCGAGGACGGCGGTTGGCAGGGGGCTGGTGGTGGTGATCTGAAGATGGCTGAAAACAGCCGCTTGATCGGTGACCACCGCGGGCGATCCGCTACCGTTGTTCGCGTCGTTGTAGGTGGCCGTAATGGTTCCACCCGCAACGGCCTCCAGGACGCCGTCGCCAGGTATGACGGTCCCGGCCGACGTGGGAATACTTCCTTGAAAGACGCCCCCGCCCAGGGCCGCCAGCGAAAGCGTCTCGCTGTCGCCGGCGCTGGAGGTTACCGTCACGGGGCAGGACCCATTGCCGCTGAGATCGCTGTCGCGAACCGTGATCGTCGCCGTGGTGCCGAGTTCATAAGACCGGGCCGAGAAGGCGACCGTGCCCTTTGAGGCCGTTGGGAAGAAGTCGGGCGCCAGCTTGTTGGCCACGGGGCTGCCAATGCCCGTCACTTCATCGTAGCCGGCGTGGGCCGAGAACCCGCCGTTGCTGCCGCTGGTGATGTCGTGGAAATCGCCCGACGACATCGCATAAAGGATGGGCAGGGTCTGCGAGGGGCCGTCCATGGGGGCCAACCCCTGGGACACCCGCAATTGATTGGCGTCGGCCACCAGGCCGGCCCAGCAAGGCGACGAGACACTGGTGCCACCGACCTGCAACCACCCGCCCTGCCCGTAGGTGTCGAGGACGGCTACGCCCGATGCGGGATCGGCGTCGAAGGACACGTCCGGGATCTGTCGGTAAGCGGAAGAGTTCACTCCATTCTGATACGTCGGCTTGGCCTCGTAGACGCTCTGACCGCCCCCACTGCCGCTCCAACCGGTTTCACTTCCGTAGTTACCGCCGCTCAGCGTCAACGTCGTACCGCCCACGGCGACGACGTTGGGCGCAAAGGCGGGAAATCCGCCCGGCGAGCCGCTGTCGCCCGTCGAGGCCAGGAACGTGACCCCTCCATGCCCCCCGGGAGTCGTAAAGACCGAGCCGAGCGACGTGTCGTTGCCGCCCTCGCTGCGGCCGAAGCTCATGCTCAGCGCGGAAACTCCCGGCCAATTCCGGGCCGTGTTGACCGCAATCGAGATCAAATCGGAATCGGTGGCTGAGGTTGCCTCGACCAGGATGATGTTGGCCTTCGGCGCAAGAGCATGCGACCACTCCACGTCGAGGGCCTCCTCCGTTGACCAGCCGGTGTCTCCCGCCGGATAGGAAGTGCCGCCGTGCTCGTCGAGTTTCAGGAAGCTGGGCGGGTCGGGAAGGTTGAACTGAACGTCGAACTTGTGAAGGTCGCTGGTGAGGAAGTTGGCGCTCGTGCTGCTGACCAGGCTCGGATCGTCGTAAGCGTCGATGATGGCGATCGTCTGGCCGGTGCCGTCTCCTACGACGGAACCGATGGCGATCGAGTTGATCCCGTAGGCCGCGCGAATTTGTTGAGGCGTCAGCCCGACCGGCGACGTGGAGCCCAGCGGACCGATGTCCTGCGTGGCACCGGAAGCATCAGGGAAAACAAGCCGCGCGGCCGGGATGGTCGAACGGTTCACGAAGGCTTGGAGCGAGTTCGCCGGGAGGCTGGCCACCGTCGGCCTGAGATCGACAATGACATGGTCGTATTGCCAACCGACGCTCAGGAGCGTCCGCTCCTCCATGGGTTCGAATCGCAGCGCACGGAGGCCGCAGAACCCGCCTGCGCCGCCCGGGAGCCGCTTGCGACCGCGCGGCTTCCGCCTCTGGAATCGTCCGGCTTGCGATTGGAGAATTGACATGCCTGTTTCTCCCAAGGGGTCAGAGGCACCTCACGCGATCGTTCAGGGGACCCGAGGTGTCTGGGCCAACTCTTATCGTCGCTTCCAGGAAGTCCACGCCCCCATCGACACGCAGAACAGGCCCGCGGCCAGAATCAGAGAAAAAGTCGCCGGCTCCGGAGTCTGGCCGCTCGGCGTTGTCAGAGCCGAAGCATCAGTGGTCATTAGCACGTTGTCCAGGAGCCCGCTGCCCAACACGGCGCCGCCGCCCATCGCATAACTGGAGAAATTCGCGCTGACGATCTCGTTGGGGCAGGTGAACAGAGGAAGATTCTCTGTCGCACCGTTGACCGAGAGCTGAAGATTCCGCTTGGTCAAATCGACTTGCAGCGTGAGCGATTGCCAACTGCTGCTGGAGACCGCCAGGCCGGAATCCGTCAGGCCGCTCGTGGGATTCAGATAGTAGACCTCGTGCAGCGGAGAGGTTGGCATGACCGGCTGGGGCATGACGCGGACCAGAAAGGCGGGACTGCCGCTGGGACCGTATCCAGCGGCATCCAGCATCGAGACGCAATTAGCGCTTGCCTCGCCATGGTACTGGAAACTGAGCGTCACATTTCCGTTGGCCGCAATGAGCGACTGGTCGGTCGTCGTCAGGGGGGCAACCACCGTGTTGTAATCGAGGCCCAACTGAAGCACCTTCCCCGAGCTGCCGAACGGGTCGGCCACCACTCCCACGCCGTTTGACACAGCCTCGCTCACTTGCCAGGGCAGACCGATCGCGGGAGTGCCTGGGATGCTGCCCACGCTCTCGGCCTCGAAGTCGTCCCAGAACAGGGCGGTCGGGCCGCTCCGCGCTTCCGCGCCCAGGCCGAGGCTCAAAAGGACGGCCATCCATGTACCCGCGAGTCCGCATTTGTGGCCTCGGTCAGCACGCAACTTCGATACGGTCGCCATGTTTCCCTCCCCGGCGGAAAAAAATGATGGACCGACACTCCCCCTTCACACGTACGATTGTGTCAAAACTCGTGCTTGACTATAATCCGTCTACTTTTGTATTGCAAGTACCCCCACCAAGAGCCCTACTTATGTCATAACTCGCTGTTGTAAATGGCAGTATAGTCCTGCAATGGGCGTCACCAAGAAACTATCCGCGAAACGGGTTAAAGGTGTAGCGTCGCTAGTTCCTACGATGGGCTGTGGAATAGACCTGTAGGTGGCATGAATGCGGCTCAGGGCTTCGCTTCGGGCTTGAGCCAGCGACGGAGTTGGCTTGCCGTATCAGACTCTGGGGCAACTCGATCCAGGGCGGCGCGAAAGGCAGCCGCCGCCTCTGGATGTCGGCCTTGGCGGGCGAGAGCCCGGCCGAGCAGGACGTGTGCCTGAACCAACTCGGGGTCGAGCCACAGCGCGGTCCGCTCCCGTTGGACGGCCTCGGCCGTCAGGCCCTGCTCCAGCAGGGCGGCACCCAGATTGGCATGGACGGGGGCCGATGCATAGTCCGAGTGAATCGCGGCCTGGTAGTGCGCGACCGCCTGGTCCAACCCGCCGGGCTCCCGCAGGGCGAGGTTCCCCAGGTTGAAATGTGCGGCGGCAAAGCCCGGCTGGATCTCCAGGGCGGCCCAGTAGTGTTTGCGGGCCTCGGTGGTCTGTCCCAACGCGTCCAGTGCGGCTCCCCAATTGACGTGGGCGACGGCCTTGTCCGGTGAGATGTCCAGCGCCCGCTGGAAGTGTTTGCTCGCCTCGGCATATTGCCCCCTGCCGAGAAGGGCTTTTCCCAGCCCCAGGTGCGCGTCGGCATATCGAGGCTGAAATCGGAGCGCTCGCTTGTAGTGGCGGACGGCCTCATCGACCGCGCCCTGCGCGGAGAGTACGTTGGCCAGGTTGTGATGAACTACCGGCGAATCGGGAAACAGCACGGCGGCCTTGTCAAGGACCTCCCGGGCGCCGGCCGTCTGCCGGAGCGCGACAAGCGAGTTGCCCAATTCGATGTAGAGTTCCAGACAAGACGGATCTTCCGCTAGACCGGCGCGATAATGGGCCACGGCGTCCGTCTGTCTCTGGTCTCTGGCCGCGAGAATGCCCAGATGGTATCGTGCGACGGTGCTGCGTGAATTGACGGTGAAGGCGTGCGCAAACAAGGTCCGGTCGTTCCGCCAGTAGGATGCCTGGATGAAACTCATCCACCCCAGCGACACGATCAGGGCCAGGTTTGCCCGGAACACCCAGCGGATCGAGCCGTGACTCAGCCACCACGCCCACGCGGCGGCGGGCCCCAACAACGCAAGATAGAGATACCGGTCCGCTACGGTGGATATCCGCTGGAAGTGGAAGGGCACCAGACCGAGCACCGGGACTATGCACGCAACGAACACCGCGGTGAACGTCCACCACATGCGGCGACTGCGTCCCAGGCCCATCAGTGCCAACAATGCGGCCAACAGTATCGGGGCCCCGGCAAGGGAAATCCACCCTTGGTCCATCAACCACCGGGGCGAACGACCATAGTCCGGCGTCAGCCATAGCGGCGCTACGAGGGTGACGAGATCGTGTCGCAATGCGTCGGCAGCCACCAGCGGCCTGACCGGCAGGGGCGGCACCCAGGGGAGGAGAGATTCTGATTGCAGCGACCTCGTCCCTGCGGCGACGACCGCTGCCGCTGCCAGCCACGGGGCAAGCGGCCAAAACACCCGCCCGAACGGCCGTCGCCACAGTCCCAGTTCCAAGGCGCCTACCACCAACGGCACGGCAACCGCCGTCGGCTTGGACACGAGCGCCAGCAGGAGCGCTCCCGTCGCAACGACGTAGTGGACGATCCTCGACCGCCGGCTCCTGGAGAACTCGCTATACTCGACATATTGCCATAGGGCGACCATCGCGAACACGGCGCAGAGAAGACCTCGGGCCTCGGAGATCCAGGCGACCGACTCGACCTGGAGGGGGTGCAGCCCGAACAACAGTGCGCCACCACACGCGGCTGCGTCGCGCACCGCAGAGTTGCGTCCGGGCGGTGTCTCACCCTGCCGATCGACGCCCCGGGCCAGTATCCGCCGCAGGAGAACGAATGCCAAAAGGACGCACGCAATGTGCAGTGCCAGGTTGCCCGCGTGAAAATACGCAGGCCGGAGCACCGCCCGCCCGCCTTGATCGCTCGACGACTGAGCCAGTGCCGCTTCGGCGGCAAAGAACGTGTAACTGAGCGGACAATAAAGTCCCCAGTAGGCCTCCTGCCAGCACTGGCCCAGCCCGCGCCAACTCGGTGGGTTCACCCGGGGATTCTTGAGCACATTCTGCGGATCGTCCCAAGCCAGGAAGTCGTGGGTGCAAACCCGGCCAAAGACAACCGTCACGGTCAGGGCCAGCAGCAGTGCAGCAAACCATGGCCTGCCGCGCCGACAGAGCGCTGCTCGTACCCAGACTGGAGGATCGGTGCGCCCGAGACTGGACTTCGGCTCCATGCCATTTGGGTTTTCGGCGAGCACGGCGTCCACAGGATCCGCTTGGCAGTCTCGATCCATGTACCCACCGTCAGACGGGACGTCGGGCCACGCAGGGGCCCGTCCGCTATTTCACCCGCCGTCGTCGCCACGTCGCCAACGACCCCACGGTCATCGCGCCGGCCAACAAAGCAACCGAACTCGGTTCTGGCACTCCCATGGTCACCGTGGGCGCGTAGACCTGGCTCCAGGGCACGCTTCCGCCGGAGAAACGGGAGAACTCATCGAGGGTAGACCCGCTCATCGTGAAGGTGGCTGCTCCCGCAACCGTACGGGTGAAATCAATATACCCCAGGCGAGCCCAACTGGTCAGTCCCGGCGTGGGGCCGGAAAGGGACCAATCGCCGCCGAAATCGTCAACCGTGCCCAACGGCTCGCTGATCGTGCCCGACGCAGAAAACGGATACGTCGAGCTGTTTTGCAAACCGGTCGCATTCAGCAAACCCGCGTTGAACTGAAGATCCAGAAACCCTGTCGAGATCCCCTGCGCCGGAATCCCCGTGTCTATTGCCCAGACTTCCAGATAAAAGCTGCCGCCCACGGGTACATCTGCAAGGGAGGCGGGCAGGGACGTCGCCGAATCACTGCTGGAAGGAGTTGCCACAG
>JBEKCP010000325.1:0-7058 GCA_050014815.1 Thermoguttaceae bacterium
CGTAGATTGGCAAGCCGAACGTGCGGTTCAGGATTCCCATGCTCCGGCAGTGGTCGATGTGGTTGTGGGAGATGAGGACCGCATCGACCGCAGTTGCATCCCGGCCATGCTGGGCGAGCCGCTCCTGGACCTCGCTGGCACTGATCCCGGCGTCGAACAGCAGCCGCACCCCGCCCGCCTCGACGTAAATGCAGTTCCCGTTGCTGCCGGATTGGAGGGAGACGACTCGCATAGGGACATTGTACCGCATGAGGGCTTGGCCTGAGAAGGCGATTGGACGATGGTCTGGTTCTGGATACAATGGTGATTCAGGACTACGCCACTCGGCGGGAGAACGCCGGTCCCTGACGGCAAGTGGAGACCCAGCATGAAGCGAAAGAAGAACAAACCGGGACAGCCAGCCCAATCTGGCCCACCAAAACGTAAGATGTCCGAGATGATCTCGGAGTTCGCCGGTGCCTTCATCCGACTGGGCAAAACACCCGAGGCAAAGCAGAATTATCTTAACGGCGCATGCGTGGCCTGGAACATCGCCTCAGCGCCGCCCGAACGCCGGAAGAAGCTCGTGGACCACTTCCTGGCGGGTTACAAACAGCACAATCCCAGCACCGACGAGGCTGCTCTGGCGGCGATCCTCAACACGATGGGGGATCATGTCGATGAACCAATCTTGGAATTGACGGAGGACCGTCTGCTGCTGCTCGACCAGGACGGCAAGACGAAATACGATTGGAAGCGGGTGAGAAAGTAGCACGATGCCCAGACTCAGTGCCGGATTGCTGATGTTGGGAGTACCCATGAAAGCCCTATTGATTTGCCTACTGGTCACGTTGGTGGGGAATCCGTCTTGGGCTGCCGACAATGCCGAGCCCAGACTGAAACTTCTCATCGTGGATGGCATGAACAACCACGACTGGCCGAGGGCGACCAAGATCCTCAAGGAAATCCTGCAAGGCAGCGGACGCTTCACGGTGGAGGTGTCCACTAGCCCAACCGCCGATGCCTCCAAGGATGCCTGGGAGCGATGGCGGCCCGACTTCAAGAAGTACGGCGTGGTGCTGAGCAACTTCAACGGCGGTCACACTCCCACCGGCACGCAATGGCCCAAGGAAGTGGAGAAGGCCCTGGAGGATTACGTTGCCGGTGGTGGCGGGCTGGTCGTCTACCACTCCGCCAACAACTCCTTCCCGAATTGGCCCGCCTACAACGAAATGATTGGCCTGGGCTGGCGGGATAAGAGCTTTGGGCCAAGCCTGATCGTCAGCCCAGAAGAGAAGATCTTCGAGATACCCAAGGGCGAGGGTCGAAATCCGGGGCATGGCCCGGAACATGATTTTCAGGTCACGGTTCTGAACACCGATCACCCGATCACCAGAGGGATGCCAAAGAAATGGATGCACCCGCACGAACAATTGACCCACGGGCAGCACGGCCCGGCCAAGAACATGGCCGTCTTGACCTATGCCTACTCGAAGGACACCAAGGACAATGAGCCAATGGAATGGGTAATTCCGTATGGCAGGGGCCGGGTCTACACGACCATGCTCGGCCACTTGTGGAAGAACGGTCCCGACACGGCCATGCGATGCGTCGGCTTCCAGACGATGTTGATCCGAGGATGCGAGTGGGCGGCCACGGGCAGGGTAACGTGTCCCGTCCCGAAGGACTTTCCGAGTGCTACCGAGATCAGGCTTTCCCAACCGTCAACCGCCTTCAACATCACAACCAAGAAGCCCGAGGATCGGATTACGGTGACACTCGAACGGGACACGGCGACATTGGACCTGCTGAGCCCAAGCAGAATTGGCAGTGGCACCCTCACCTTGGCAAATGGAAAATGGCCGACGAGGGTCATCATTCGCTTCCATCTTGGCGGCCTGGAGTCGTTTGCCGTCTCCAATGGGAAGATCACGCCCAATGGGGCGGTCCTGAGCCACAGCGGGAACCCCAAGCATTTGTACTTCACGGGGGATGGAAAAGAGGGGAAACGGGAGCCGGAAACGGAGATCAAGGTGCTGGATACAGCGGGCAAGCCGATCAAGGGCCTCCCCGGCAAGGGCGGTTGCTTCGAGATCACCTTGCCGAAGGCCCTGTTGGAAGGCCCGCCCAAGAGCCTAGAACTCGGATGGATTGACTGCTATCGGGGATAGAAGATCACGTCTTCTTCACCTCGCTTACTTCATATCGGCCACGACAGCACAAACACCGAGTCGTTAAGCATGAGCCGACTGCTGATCTTCGTTGGGATGACCGTTGGCGGTTATGGCGGCTGGTGGGCGGGCGCTTCTATGGGCATGGGAATGATGACCACGTTCCTGGTGAGCACTTTGGGCAGCATCGCCGGGGTGTACGTGGCGTGGCGGATCGTGAGAGATTACTTGGAGTGAGAGGAAGCCATGCCACGTCTCAGCGCCGGTCTGCTGATGTATCGCATCACGGATGGAGCCAGGTGGACGCCGTCTGGCAGGACCTTCAGATCAATGGAGAATGCAACAACCCTTGACCGGCCCCCCCTGGTGGCTATGATCTATTCCGATGAGAACCCCGGGAGAAATCCCCATGAGCACCAGGGGAGAGATCGAAGCTGCCATTTGCGAAGGGATCAGCCGCTTCGAGCAGGATTACATGGTCCGTTGGGGGCGGAAACTGGGGAAGTCGGAGGAACACTAACGGCCTTGGGTCTTCCGGCTCTAATAATTGATGGGGCGGTAAGAGCCGGGAAGCCGATGAGCTTCAACGGGCACGCTACGGAGTGCCCCTCAAAACCGTAGGGTGAAGGCAAGGCGGGATGTTCGTTTACGGAACCCTTCAGCCCACGGGTCATACCTCGATGATCGCCCTTCGCAGTGTTTGCCGACCTGCGAAGGGCGTGTTGTTTGGTAGCCACTGGCCTTCTTTGGCTCGCCGGGTGAGGCGGATAGAGAAACCCCCAGCCAAGAAATGCCGAACCCCGCCTCAATGAAGCGGGGTCCGTGAAGAAATCCTGGGGTTGTTGTTGGTTGTCAGAACGATACCTCCGAGGAGCAGTCCTGCCCGCTCCTCACTGCAAGCCATCCGGTGGGTCTTGCATGATACTGCCCTCCATTACGGGGTGTCGGAGCAAGTGCTGTCAACCGTCAGCGCAAGTATATCACGGCAGCCAAACTTTGGTCAAGCGAATTTCACGCCTTGCGGCCAGAATCGCAAAATTCCGGCCTCTTGTGGGGCTTGAAGAACTCCTGTCGATGAGCCAAACTCTGCGGGCGTTGCTTTCAACCACGGCGCTTATCCGATGGGCGGAATGGGGGGCGGTTACGGCGGTGGCATGGGCGGCTACCCCATGAGCGGAATGGGGTCGCAAGCCTATCCCGGCCAGCAGCAAGGCATGACGGGCAGTACGACCGTGAATCAAAACGATCCGGCCACGGTGCTGGCTCACACGGACGACCTCAACCTTACCGACAACCAAGTGCAGCGGCTCGAAAAGATGCTCAACTCCGGTAACAAGCACGCTACCGTCATTTTGACGAGTGCGCAGAAGAAGAAACTCAAGGAGTTGGTCGGCCCCAAGCCCGGTAGGCATCCCGCAGAGCCTTAAATCCTATAACGGTGTAACCTGCTCGGCAAACACCACAGCCCTGGCCTATCAGCGAATCCCAAAGCCCCGAAACTCGCCGGTTGCCGGTTGGGTCTTCTCCTCCGTCTTGCTGATGTTCTTCTCCATCTTCTTCCGAATTGCCGCCAGGAATGACTCGACTTCCTGCGGTTGGCCCTCGACAACCAACTGCACTCGCCCATCCGGCAGGTTCTTCACAAAGCCGCTGACGGTGAACCCCTTCGCCAAAGTTTGCGTGGTATAGCGAAAGCCGACGCCTTGCACATGCCCGGAGAAGAAAACCTCACGCCGCTGCCCATCTGTTTTCGCCTCGGGATTGGGAGCCTTCTTCTGGGGTTCCGGCTTCTCTCCAATCTCCACCTTCTTCACCAGTTTCCCGTTCTCCACGAACTCCACCGACTTGTACTCGCCCTTCGGGATCGACACGATCAGCGGGCTGGCGAAGGTGGCCGAATCGCTCTTCTTTTCTGTGGTCGTATAGCGGAGTTCCACCACGCCGTCCTTGACGGTCACGCCCTCAACCTTGTACTCCACGATAGCACTGCCCCGCTTGATCACTGCCGCCACAATGTTGGACTTGAAGGCGTCTTTGGCCAAGCGGTGGGACTTGTCGCCCATGACGAATGCCACCCCGAAGACCTGGTCGAATCGTTCCTGGTCAGTGATGACCAGGAACGATTCGGCGGCATCCGGCTCGAACTTATTGGAGACGAAGTAGCCGGAGTAGGTGTCGAAGGAGAGCTTGGTCGGTTCGGCAGCCGAGGTCTGTTGCACCAGGCCGCCAACGGCAGACAGCAGTACAACAATTGCAGTTCGCTTCATCTTTCACCCCTCGCTTTCATCGTAATCGTCTTTTCGGGCGGCTCGCCAGCCCTCTTCTCAGGAGCGGTGGCCGTCCGTGTCTGCCTCATACGGATTGTCGCTGACGTCGACGCCTTCCCAGTAGGCGTCATAACCTTCGTCAAGGGCCTCATCGTCGGTCATCGGTCCAGGGCGTGCCACTGAAGAATAGTCAGGGAGTACATGAACACGCCAAATGCCACAGCCTGAATCGGCATGGTCACAAACAGCTTGGCATTTTGAGAGAACGAATTGTGGTTCGATCCTGGCACACTGTTCTCGGACGACATGAAATACGTCCTTTCTGTAGTCAAGCTACTGTTCCGTTTCTTCCGACCGAATTGCTCGCCTCCTCCAACCTCCCCCTCAACGCCGTAAACCTTCGGGCCGTATCCTGCCGCCGCACCGCCATGCCCAACGCCTTCTTCGTGCCGACCAGGATGACCAGCTTCTTCCCCCTGGTGACTGCCGTGTAAAGCAGGTTCCGTTGCAACATCATGTAATGTTGGGTGTGGACTGGGATGATCACGCAGGGGAACTCGGAGCCCTGGCTCTTGTGGATCGATAGGACGTAGGCCAATGCCAGTTCGTCCAAGTCCCCGAAGTCATACTCAACCTGCCGCCCCTCGAAATTCACCACCATGTCCTGTTCGATCCGGTTGATCTCTTCGATCACCCCCAGGTCGCCGTTGAACACATCCCGATTATAGTCATTTTCCGTCTGGATTACCCGGTCCCCGAGGCGGAACGTCCACCCGAACCGTTGGATCTCCGGCCCGCCGTCGCCAGGATTGAGGGCCGTTTGCAGGACTTGGTTGAGATTCCTGGCCCCCAACACCGAACGATTCATCGGCGTGAGCACCTGGATGTCGGTCTTGGGATCGAAGCCAAACCGGGCCGGAATACGCTCCTTCACCAGCCGCACGATCAAATCCTGGATGGCCTCGGGCTCCTGGGCCTCGATGAAATAGAAATCGGTCAGTCCTTCGGGGGCCTTCAGGCTCGGCATCCGGCCCTGGTTGATGGCGTAGGCGGCGGTGACGATCTCGCTCTCGGCGGCCTGGCGGAAGATTTCGGTGAGCCGCACGACGGGCACCACCCCGGAGGCGATCAGGTCGGCCAGGACGGTGCCTGGGCCGACCGAGGGAAGCTGGTCTACGTCGCCGACCAGGATTACGCAGGCATTGGAGGGAACGGCACGGAAGAACTGGTGGCCCCAGGACGACATCGACCATCGAAACTTCGTCCAGCACGAACAGCTCGCCCTTCAGCGGGTTCTGCTGGTTCCGCTTGAATTCGCCCGTTGCCGGATCAAACTCCAGGAGCCGGTGGACGGTCTTGGCCGTCCGCTCGGTCGTTTCCGCCAGCCGCTTGGCCGCCCTGCCGGTGGGCGCAGCCAGGACGCATTTGAGTCCCTTGGCGGCGAAGATTTCCAAGATGCTACGGACCAGGGTGGTCTTCCCGACGCCCGGCCCGCCTGTGACGACCAGCATCTTCTGCTGGCACGCCTGCCGAATCGCCTCCTGTTGCCCGGCTGCCAGATTGATCCCCAGCTTCCCCTCGACCCAGGTGATGGCCTTTTCCACGTCGATCTTGGGGAGCGGGTGCGGAGTGGCGGCGACGATCCGGTGAATGGATTGGGCGAGGCCCACTTCGGCCCGATGAAGAGCCGTCAGGTAGAGCCAGGACTCGCCTTCGATGTTTTCTCGGACGACCGCTTTTTCGGCCACCGCCGCCCGCACCGCCTCTTCGACGATCAGTTGGTCGATTTG
The DNA here is from genome assembly GCA_050014815.1 of Thermoguttaceae bacterium. Classification (GTDB taxonomy): domain Bacteria; phylum Planctomycetota; class Planctomycetia; order Pirellulales; family Thermoguttaceae; genus JBEKCP01. The sequence continues at coordinate 6,208 of JBEKCP010000325.1, forward strand.
GAGTAGTTTCGTGGCATGGTCAGCCAAGCTCGACTCGGGGTATCCGACATGCCCCTGCCCGGCCAACTCCTGGAGCGTGTACTGGACACCGGCCCTGGCCCGGTAGGGGCTGTTGCGGTCGATCCCCAGTTTGGCGGCCAGTTCATCAGCGGTCTTGAAGCCGATCCCACGGATGTCGTCGGCCAGTTGGTAGGGGTTGGCTTTGATCTTGGCGATGGACTCCTGGCCGTAAGTCCGGTAGATCCTGACCGCCCGACCGGAACTGATGCCGCGGAGTATGCCCCGCACTCCGGCAGATAATGGAGAAGTTCAGTCTCACCAAACAGAAATGTTACGAATTGGCAAGTCGTTTCGAGTCCCTGGGGCTTGTGGAGTGGGTAGCGAAAGAGTGCGAGAATGAGTTCTTGCGGATTCAACCCACCATCATGCAGGCCACTGGCGAACCTGCCGCTCCGCAGAAGAACACTGCTGAGTCCCGGATTATCTGAGCCGGGGACGGCTCCTCTGCCTCAGAATGGCTGAGACGGGACCCCGCCGCCTGGGCAGCCCCCGCCCTCAAAACCCCGCCCCAGAAATGCGACAATAGGACCCCGCCCTCTGCTTGTGGCGGGCCGCGGTCGTTTGGCAACATTCCTGTGGGGAGAGAGTGGAGGGCGTGCGGATCTGGCGATCGCGACACGCCCCCCACCTCATACTGGGGCTTGTACGATCATGGATTTCGAGGAGGAGGTCAAGGCCCGCAGCGGCCACGCCAGGGGTAATGTTCACTCGTTCGCCCATCGCCGGCCAGGTACCCTCTGGGCGGCCTTAGTTTTCCAATCCCCAAGCCCCGCATGGTTCAGGACCGGGCG
>JBEKCP010000326.1:0-7025 GCA_050014815.1 Thermoguttaceae bacterium
CGGAACTCGTCCTGGAACGACAGCCCCCGATGATGCTTGTCTTGCGATTCGATGTAGCGCTGGACCCGTCCGCTCTGGGATTGGCTGACCGAGAAGGCACCATAGCCGGCCTGCCATTGGAACAAATCCCACTGCTGGTCTTTCGTCTTGGCCCATAGCGACGACGCGCGTTTGAGTTCCTTCACCCAGTCGGCGAGGGCGATAGTTCGTGCCAGGCGGGCCAGGAGGTGAACGTGTTCGTTCGCGCCGCCGACAATTACGGCAGGGCAATCGAGGTTCGCCGAGATCCCCGCGAGATAGCGGTGCATTTGGTCGCGCAGGGCGGAGGCTTGTAGCAGCGCGCGGCGATCCTTCGTCGAGAATACCATGTGTATCAGGACGTTCGATAGCGATTGGGGCATGGATGGGTCGTCTCCGAAACCCCGTTGGGGTTTATTCGTGGTTTCTCGGCCGCATTCCCGGGGTAGCCGCTGCGCGGCAACCCCGGGCTTTGTTATTGCCACCGCGTTGCGGTGGGGGCTTCAAGAGTCATTGTTGAGACTTCATCAAGCTCTCCAGCAGCACGCCGGCGCCGGGATATTTGGGGTCTCGCTTCAACAGTTCTTCGAGCACCCGCCGGGCCTTGGCCGGCTGGTCGGCCTGGACGCACACATCGGCCAGGGCCAGCCGCTGCTGGAGATGGGAGGGATTCAACTCGATGGCCGTCTCGTACTCCTCGATCGCCTCGTCGTAGCGGCGGCGGCCGGTCTGGGCATCTGCCAGCAGGCGGTGGGCCTCCGCGTCATGAACATTGATCTGGAGGCACTCGGCAGCCCAGGCGGCCGCGGAGTCGGCATCCCGCCGGGCCAAGGCCAGCTCGGCCAGCTTCTTGCGGGGCGCCAGGTCGTCGGCGTCGGTCCGGGCCAGCCGCTCCAGGGTCTTTCTGAGTGCCGCGGTGTTGCCGGCCGCCAGTTGCGCCCGGGCCAGGGACGCCGTCCACCGGGGGTTTTCCGGATCGAGCCGTTGGCCCAGGGCCCAGAGATCGGCCGCTTCGTCGTACCGCCGGGCCTTGAGTTTCAGATCGGCCAGGAGGTCCAGTGCCAAGGCGTCGGGCCTCTGCCGATCGAGACACGCTTCCAAGAGTTTCATCGCCTCGTCGGCATGGTTCGCCTCGATCCGCAGCCGCGCCAACACGTAGGCGGCCAGCGGGTGCTTGGGTTTGGCCCGCAGGACTTTTTCGGCCAGGTCGGTCGCCTCCTTGCCCGCACCGCGCTGGAGATAGCCGCAGGCGAGCCTCGCCGCGGCGTCCGGGTCTTCCGGCCGGGCGCGATGGGCCGCCAGCAGGTCGCCGAACTCCGCCTCCGGCGGCTCGCCGAGTCCCGGCGTCAATCCGTCGACCAGCTTCTTCACGAAGGCCGAGTAGCCTTGTTCGAATTCCTTCTGAGAGATCCCCATCGCCAGGCGGATGGCCTCGGCGGTCGAAGGGGTCTCGGCGTACGCGGCGAGCATCTTCCGCACGGCGCCGGGCCCGCCGCGGGAAGCCATGTACTCGACGTACAACTCCCCCTGGCAGTACGCCAACTGGCAGTCGTCGCCCGACATGGACCGGGCAAACCCCAGGTTGATCGTTTCGAGATTGAGCAGGTCCCCGCGATTCGAACGGCGGCGGAGGATCTGGTTCCACCGGTGGGGCCGCGGACCGCCTTCGCTCCGCACCGCAAGCCCCTCGGTGAACCAATGCGGAATGTTGAACCGCGTCTGCTGGAGCGTGATAATGTGGACCATCTCATGCCGGAGCACGCGGGCCCAGTTGAAGCCGTGGGCCAGGCCCTCCTCGTTCGGCGAAGTCATCGCGATGATGTGGCCCGTCGAGGCCGCCACCGTCTCCAGGTACGGCAACCCGACCATGCGGGCGCCGAACCACTGCTGGCCGGGGAGCCCCCGGGCCTCGCGAAAGACCTCGATGAGCGTCGGGCCCGGCGGGCGATAACCGAACTCGCCGCACAGATCGGTCCACACGCCCTCCAGGTGCCGGCCCGCATACCGAGCCCAGAGCCGGTCGGCCTTGTCGTACCGGAGGACGAAGTGCTCCGTGGCGGTCTTCTCCATCGCGTCCAACACGTCGAGCACTTCGAGCGTGTTCTTGACGCGGACATGGAACGGGTCGGCATGGAAGGCATCGTCCAGGAGTTTGCGGGCTTCGCCTTCGCGGCCAGCCCGCATGAACAACAGCCCCAACTCCGCCTGGGGGCCTGCCTGCCGCGGCATGACGCGGATCGCCTCGCGGTAGTACGCTTCCGCCTCCGACTGTTTGTTCCGCGCCTGGAGCATGTCGGCCAGGGTGGAAAAGAATTCGCCGGCATGGGGATTGCGATCGGTGACTTCTCCCACGAGGCGGGCAAATCGCGAGAGGGCCGCGGAAGGAACCCTCACCCCCGGGTACCCGCTTGCGGGTGCCTCTCCCGACCGTGCCGCATCGGCGCGCGGGAGAGGGGGGCTGTTTACTGCGTCCAGGAGCAGGTAGCAGGCCGCCACCCGCCCCAGCGTTCTCTCGTCGATGGGGTTCCGCGGCAGGGCCTTTTCCAGCAGCAGCCGAAGGGCGTCCTCGGGCTGGAAATTGAGCCACGCCAGGTCGGCCCGCAGATGCCATGCCTCCAGGAGCAGGGGGTTGATCTCCAGGGCGCGGCGGAGCGAGGCCTCGGCTTCGTCGGCGTCGTGCGTTTCCATCGCCAGGGCGGCCATCGCCGCGTGGACCTCGGCGGCGCGGGGATTCAGCGCCAGCGCGGCCTTGAACTCCTTGGTTGCCTCGGCCTGGTTGTGCTTCTCCAGGAAGAGGCGTCCGGCCTCCAGATGCGCCGGCCAGTAGCCCGGCTCGATCTGGAGGGCGTCGGGATACAGGTCGTTGACGAGGAAATCGAACTGGTCGCTCAGGCGGTTCCAGCGGGCGTACTCGGCGGCGGCCAGGCCGATCCAGTGGAGCGTCTCGGCAGTCTTGATCTCGTGCTGGTTGTAGTAGTCGATCAGGCGGCGATAGCCGCGCTGGGCCTCGTCGAGCCGGCCGCCCGAGCCGGCAATTTCGGCCAGGACCAGTCGGGCCAGCACCTGCTCGGGGGCCAGGCGGAGAGCGGCCTCCGCGCGGGCCTGGGCCTCCTTCAAGTCGCCCCGCGCCAGGGCCAGCCGCGCCAACTCCGCCTGGATCTCGTGCCGCTTCCCCCCGGCGGCCGTCAGCACCCCAACGGCCTCGTCCGACTTGCCCTGACTCTCATAGCAGCGGGCCAGGCCCAGGGCGGCCTCAGGCGACGAGGCCGCCAGCGGCCGATACAGGTCGATCGCCTCGGCGTAATTGCCCCGGAGCCACAACTTGCGGGCAGAGGCCAACTCGTCGGCCGCCCAGGCGGCAGTCGGCAGGAGCACCAAGGCCAGTGCGCCGGCAATGGTTCTTTGGAGCATGGTGAACTTTCCGTTGGAAAAAGGGGACAGTCCCCATTTGCCGGAACGGCCCGGAGGGTGCTTCGCACAAATGGGGACTGTCCCCTTTTTCCTCATGGCTTCCGCACCGGGGCGAACTTCAGACGATCGACGAGCCGCTCCGGCTGGGCGTCGTCCGTCCGACGGCCGGAGACGGCCGCGATGGCCTCCAGCGTGTACTTGTAGCGGAGGTTGTAATCGCAGTCCAGCTCGACCTGCGGGCTGCCGTCGTGGAGCACGATCGCGCGGACCTCCGAGTGGAGTTCGTCGATGTCCCGGAGCGGCCGGCGGTCGAGCAAGATGTCCGTCAGGGTCCCGTCGGCGCCGGCGCGGAGGCGGACTTGGATCGTCGGCGTGCTGGAAGGTGCCCGGGGGAGGTCGGTTCGCGCAATGCGCTGCGGATTGCGAAGCCGCAAGCGGCCGGCTGCGGCGGGGCGGAGGAGGAACCGCTGGAATCCCGCCTTCCGGCCTGCTTCCATCGTCTCCTGGATCCGGCCGGTCGGCACGACGTCGTCGGCCCGGAGGGTCACCGTGGCGGCCGCCGGGGCGACGCCGACCAGACGGAGCGCTTCGCGCTGGTGCTCGAACCACGATGGAACTGCCTCCGGCGGCGTCTCGGCGCCGCCCGCCATGATCGCGCCGCGGCGGCCCACAATGATCGAGATCGTGCCCGACCTGGACGGACGGCTGCCGGGCAGTTGTCCCGACGCCTCCTGGCTCGACACGCAGAAGCTGACGCACAGCGCCAAGAAGAGGACGTACAACCCGACGCCGACCGCCCACGGCACCAGGAGCAACTCGATCCGGGTGGCGTCGGCGTCGTCAAGGGGCGACGGTGGGATTGGTTCCGTGATCTGCACTGCACGTGCGTTTCAACAGTCTTTCGCTCAGGATCCCGACTTCCGTGATCAACAGGTTCATCCGGTTGCGGAGGACGTGGTGGGAGATGACGGCGACCACGGCGATCCATAGTCCCAGATGCGTGGCCACCAGCGCCGAGCCAAGGCCGAAAAAGACTTGCCACGGCTCGGTCGCGGTGTCCTGCGTGGCGAAGTCCCGGAAGGCGTCGCTCATGCCGAGGACGGTATCTGCCAGGCCCAGCAAGACCGCCAGCACGGCGATGAGGGTGAGGTAGCCGAGTCGTTGCTTCATCTTCAGCGAGAGCAGCCGGAGGGCGTCTTGCATGGCGGCCGAGGCGGCGGCGTAGCCGTCGGAAATCTCGATCATGCCGGCGGCCAGGACCTGGCCCAAGAGCGACGCGTCGCCCCTGGCCAGGTGGTACGCCTCTTGCTGCCGGTGGGCGTCGATGTGGATCTCCAAGGCCCGGATCAGTTCGGGCGGCACGGCGTGCCGGCGCCAGACGGCCAGCGAGTTGATCACCACCAGGGCCACGAGGTTGACCGTCAGGAAGAGGAAGATGACGACGTAGCCGGCGCCCAGCGAGTGGCGTAGCCAGCCCAACAGGCTTTCCGGCGCAACCAGTCCCAGGGCGAGCGCGGCGGGGGCGAGCATCTTGGCGGCCATCTTTCACCTCGCGCCGGTGGCCCAGCGGCTGTTCTTGTAAAGCTCGTTGAGCGTCTGCCGGACGCGGTGTGCGTGCTCCGGCTTGTGGAGCTCGTTGAAGAGCTGTTCGAGATTGGCCAGGGCCTCGGCGTGGGACTCGCCGTTGGAAGAATACAGCAGATCGACGTGGAGGAACGCAAACAGGGCCTCCTGCGGCTTGCGGGCCTGCCGCAAGGTCGTGCCCAGGGCGTTGTAGGCCAGCGCGTGCAGGTCGGCATCGTCGGCGTCGGCGTTGGCGATGATGTTCTCGAGCGACTTGATCGCCTCGTCGAGCTTGTTGGCGGCGGCGAGGCAGCGGGCCTTTCCGACCTTCGCGGCCATCCGCTGGGCCTCGGCCAGGCCTCCGGCCCCTTCCCCGCCGATCGCCTCGTCGAATGCCTTCGAGGCCTCGGCCGCCTTGCCCTGGGCCAAAAGCGCCCGCCCAATGGCAACTCCGGCACGCATCTTGTAGTCGGGCCAGGGCGCCTCCGCCAGCTTGCGGTAGTAAGGCTCCGCCCGGCTGTAGGCCCCCTTGGCCACCAGCAGGTTGCCGATCAGCTCGCAAGCCTGCAGGTAGTGGTAGCTGGTCTCGTGACCCTTCGCAAATTCCAGCATCTGGTCGCCGGCCGCCGCGACGTCGCCGTTGCCGCTCAGCGCCAACTCCGCGGCGCAGTAGGCTTTCAAGTAATCGATCTCGCCGGCGATGTTGGGCCGGCTGCTCTCCGCCGACGAGAGTTTATCGATCGCCTCGGCATAGCGGCCCTCGGCGATGAAACTGCGGGCCGGGAACAGCGCGGGGGGCTCGTCGTCAAACTTGATGCTCTTGATCTCGTTGACCGGGATCTGCCGGACGACGCCGGTGGACTGGACCTCGATCTCGACCTGCTGCGGCGAGATGCTGACGATCTTGCCCATGACCAGCGGTCTCTCGTTCTCCTTGGTAGTCGTTGTGACCTGGTCCAGGGCCCAGCCAGTCGAGACGACAGCCAAGGTCAAGGCGGCCGCCAATGCTATCGCTTGCTCCTTCATCCTCTGCTCCTCGCGTGTCTGAAGGGGACTGTCCCCATTTTCGCCCGGCGAAAATGGGACTGTCCCCCTGTATTAGTCTACCTTATTGCCTGCTCGATCTGCCGGAGCAACTCATTGTATTGGTCCTGCCAGGACTTGCCGCCCGGGTCCCCGTGGAGCTGCCCGAGGACCAGGATGTCCTGCCGGGCGGCTTCCAGTTCCCGCCGGCGGCCCTCCAGGTCGGCCTGGGCCAGGGCGTGCCGGAACCGGCACAGGGCCAGGTTGTAACGGGCCTCGAAGAACACGTCCCGGTACTTCACGACGGACTCGACCCGCCGGGACAACTCCGCCCACCCCCAGACTTCCCGGGTGGACGGTTCTCCCTGGATGGCCGATCCGTAGTGATCGGGCGATTCAGCGCCCCACCCCTGATATGTATAAGCCGCTTCGACCTGGGCGTCAACCATAGTCGGGTGTTCCTTCAAGACGGCCTGGAGCACGGCCAGGGCCTCCGCATACTTGCCCGAGCGCCGCAGGCACTGTGCCAGCCGGACTCGGACGGCCGTCACGGCCTCCGGCTGGGGGGCGAAGGTCTTGTCGCTGCCGCATCGGCCCAGCAGGCTGCGAAAGGCCTCCGCCGCACGGCGGTAGAACTCTTGGGCCTCCGCGGATCGGGGATCCAGGCCAGCGCCCAGGCCGTAATATGCCTCGGCTACGGCGTCAAGGCGGAAGAACGATGCCTGCTCGCGGCTGCCGGCCATGCGAGTGAGAAAACCGTTCATGGCCCGGACCCACCGAGCCAACAGGTCGCTCGTGGCCTGCCTCCGGAACGCTCCGGTCTGGTCCGCCACGTCCCGGCCCAGCCGGATGGCGGTTTGGGTTAGGCGCCGGGGGGCGTTGGCGGCGTCGCCCAAGCTGGCGAGGTTCTCCAGTTCGACGAGGGCCCCCTCGGCCTCCTCTTCCTGCCCCGCGGCAACGTAGACCCGCAGGGCCGCTCGGTAGGTTTCCGCGGGAAAGTCTCCCCACCC
>JBEKCP010000327.1:0-7006 GCA_050014815.1 Thermoguttaceae bacterium
GCCCATTCTGAACCATGCCAGAATTGGCAAAATCCCCGGGCTTACGCCCGGGGCTCGCCAGGTGCGCACACCAGGTGCGCAGCCTCCCGGAGTCGCGCAATTTCGTGTAGAATAGTGGCATTCTCCGTACCCCCTGCCTTGAAGATTGGAGAAGGAGATGAACCGAGAACGTGAACCGATCGGATGTGCCGTACGCCTGCGACTGCTGGCCGCGTTCGCCGTCGCGGTCCTGTGTGGGGCCGTGCCGACCCCGCAGGCCCGGTCGGCCACGCCGGCCGGGCCCGACCGCGACTCCATGGAAACGGTCTTCGCAGATCCGTTCTTCCAGCAGTTGAAACCTGCCTTCGGGCGCGGCATCAACCTGGGCAACGCCCTGGAAGCGCCCGCGGAAGGAGCGTGGGGCGTCACGCTCAAGGAGCATTACTTCGCGGCGATCAAATCGGCCGGATTCGACTCGGTGCGAATACCCGTCCGCTGGTCGGCACACGCCGAAACGGCCCCGCCCTACCGGATCGACCCGAAGTTCTTCGACCACGTGGACTGGGCGGTCCGGCAGGCACTCCGCCAGCGGCTGATCCCCGTGCTGAACATGCACCACTACGAGGAGATATTCAAGGAGCCCGACCGGCACCGCGGGCGGTTCGTCGCCCTCTGGACGCAGATTGCGAATCACTACGGCAGCTTCCCGCCCGAGCTGGTGTTGGAGTTGCTCAACGAGCCGCACGACAAGCTGACAGCCGAGAAGTGGAACGCCATTCTGGTCGAGGCGCTCGGCGTGGTGCGGCGAACCAACCCGACCCGCCAGGTCGTGATCGGCCCGGCCAACTGGAACGGCATCGACGCCTTGCCCACCCTGGAGCTGCCCAAAGACGACCGGCGCCTGGTGGTCACGGTCCACTACTACAACCCGTTCCAGTTCACCCACCAGGGCGCCGATTGGGCCGGGCCGGAAGCCCGGAAATGGCTGGGCACGAAATGGACCGGCGCCCCGGCCCAACAGCAGGCCGTGGCCCGCGACCTGGACAAGGCGATCGCCTGGGCGGTCCGGCACGAGCGGCCGATCTACCTGGGCGAGTTCGGGTCGTACAGCAAGGCCGACATGGAATCCCGCGCCCGCTGGACCCGCTTCGTCGCCGACGAGGCCCTGAAACGGAAGATGGGCTTCGCCTATTGGGAGTTTTGCTCGGGCTTCGGCGCCTACGACCCGCAGCGCAATCAATGGATCGAGCCGCTCAAGCAGGCGCTGGCGGGCGGCCGGCAGGAAAAAGCCCCAAGACCGTGACCTCCGCGGGCGTCGATCGTCGGCCTACGGGCTATTGTTTCCCGGCCGGTTCGTCGCGGATCTTGATGACGGCTTTTGCCGCCGCCGGTGCGGCGGGTTTTTCGGCCGCCGCAGCCGGTTTTTCGGCCGGCGCCGAAGTGGCGGCGGCCGGCTTGGGCAGCAGAACGCCCTTGAAGAACCAGCCGGCCGGCTCGCTGGCGGCGGAGACGGTGACCGGGCCCAGCGCCCGGCGGACGATCTCGTAGTCGGGCAGATTCCCGCCCTTGATCCGCTGTTGGCGAACGGTCCCCTTCTTGGCCGCCCCGGAGAGCGAATTGAGCGCCCGGCCCAGCAGCGTCTCGCTCTCCGGCATCTTGCCCTGGCGGATCAACTCGTAGGTGGGACGAATTTCCTCGTCGGTCCATGAGAACTCGCGGCCGCACTGCTCCTTCATCCCGAACCGGCTCTCGGCCATCTTCCAGACGTCCAGGAACCCCTTGTTGTTGCGCAACTGCTTCGCCGGGTCCAGCGGTTCGAGGATTTTCAGCAGGAAGTCGATGTGCGAGGAGATGAGGAGGTGCCCCTCGGCCACGGTGATGGCCGCGTGGGGGAGCAAGTGCGATTTGGTTTCTTCCCCTTCGTCACCGTCGTCATCGGCCTTGGGGGTGTCTTTCTTGGGCGCCAGCGCGGGGAGCTCGACCGAGAGCGACGGGACCTTGGCCTCTTGCTCCTCGACGATCTCCCAGATCACCCGGCCGCCGATGACCCGCTTCTTGGCGGTGGGATCGTTCTTGAGCGACTTCTCGACGGCCTTGGCCACCGCGGCGGCGTCCTTGACCTCGATGGCGAACAAGAGCCGCTCGCTCTGGGTCGTGATCGGGAGCTTGTAGTCGCTGATCATGGTCACGCGCTGCCCCAGCTTCACGGCCAGCTCCTCGCGGAGGTCGATCTGGGGGCCGTCGGGGTCTTCCTTCATGCTCTTGAGCGTTTGCGCCCAGATCCCCTCTTCGCCGACGATTTCGTCGTACATATAGCCGAAGTTGTCGAAGGCGTTCAGGATGTCGAGGTACAGGGTCGTGTACGTGGCGATGTCGCCGGGGACCCACGGCTGCGGGAGGAAATCGGCCACGGGCTTGTTCGGCAGCGATAGCATCTTCATCGACTTGACGTACGGTTTCGGGGCATAGACGCATATCCGGTAAATGAATTGATACCCGTCGGTTGCCAGGTCGAAGTACCCACCGACTCCCTGGACCGCGCCGAAGCCCTGCTTGCGCATGATCTCGATGACGGTCTTGCCCTTGTGCCGTTTCTCGGCCGGGGTGGCGGCCCGGACCGCCTCGGCATAGCCCAACGGGTAGACGAACCAGCAGATCTGCGGCGGCACCGCGGCGGCGTCGGCCGCACACCGCTTCATGACCGCTTGGTACGCTGGGAGCTCGGCCAGGCTGTCGGCCTGCGCGCCCTTGACCAGGCGGCCGACGATCCCGCGGATCACCTCCAGAGAGTCCGAGGCCCCCAGCAGGTTCTTCGTCAGGAAGTAGGCGGTCTGGCGCATGACCGGCCGGGATTGGGCCGCGGGCTGACCTTCGCGGGCGGCGGCCGACTGCTCCTCCTTCGGCAGCGGGACGTCGAAAAGGTAGACCGTCGCGCCCTCGATCGTGACAAGGTTCTCCTTGGCGCCCTCTTTCAGGAGTCCCTCGCGGGCCTTGGCGAGCACCCCCTCGGCCATCTTGAGGCGGCCGGTAACGTCGATCAGCATGGCCGCGGCGGCCTCGCCGCGACTGGGCGTGATCAAGGCCAAGCTGGCCTCGCCGGCCGGCAGTCCCTCGAGATCCTCCAAATGGATCCCCAACCGGTTGGAGACCTCCGACCACCGCGTCCGGATCTGGTCCCTTATGTCCTTCTCGAAGGGTTCCATGGCCGGATCGGCCATGAGCTTGCCGAGTTGGGTTTCGTTCCAATGTTTATCCAGATTGTCGTAATTCGTCGTCGATATGAAGCCGACGGTCGTTTTGGGCACGAGGGTGGCGGCAGAGGGGACCCCTTCGGCCCGTGCCGCGGTTGCCAGCAGCAGCACCGAGACAAGAACGACCCCGATCCAACTAATCAAACGTGACACGGCGAACCTCCCTGCTAGGATCCCGGCATTCCAGAGAATGTCTGACTGGAGAAATCGACTGAAGTACCGAGAGTTTATCTAACTGGGGCAAGTTACGCCAGAGCGATTCGACAAAATGGGGAAGGATGGGGGAGTTTACCGGCGGGAGGCGGAGAAATGCGAAGCCGCAAGCGGCTAATCCCTAAATCCCTAAATCCCTAAATCCCTAAATCCCTGACCGCGGGTATTCACCCGCGGCTATTGTCCCTGTCCCGACCCTTTCCACCCCGTGGATATTCCACGATAATGCGCCCATGCCCGATCTCTTGAACCAGAGTCTCAGCCACGACGCGATTCACGGCTACATCCCGTTTACCTCCTCAGCGGGGTTGCCCGAGGGCGAGGTCTCCGAGCGGCGGATCATCGACGACCCCTGGATCCAGCGGCTCCGGCAGATCCACCAGTTGCAGACGGCCTGGTGGGTCTACCCGACCGCCGAGCACACGCGGTTCCAGCACGTTTTGGGGTCGATGCACCTGGCGTCTCGGGCCGCCGGCGTCCTCTACGAGGGCCTCCGCGAGGTCTGCCCCGACGTGCCCAGCCGCGGCTACGTCGAGTCGCTCCTGCGGATGGCGGCCCTGCTGCACGACGTGGGCCACGGGCCGTTCGGCCACTTCTTCGACAGCCACTACCTGGCCGATTACAAGCTCAACCACGAGATCCTCGGCAGCCATATCATCCGCCACGAGCTGGGGGACCTGCTCGGGCACGTCCGCCGCAATCCCAACGGCCAACTGCTCGGCGGCGAGACGCTCCAGCCCGAGCACATCACGTTCCTCATCGTGCGGCCCAAGAGTACCCCGGGTGACGATGGCCCCCGGTGGCTCCGCTTCCTCCGCAGCTTGTTCTGCGGTCTCTACACGGTCGACAACATGGATTTCGTCCTCCGCGACGCCTACATGTCGGGCTACAGCGTGCGGGCCTTCGACCTCGATCGGCTGCTGCACTACACCATGTACACCGATCGCGGCCTGACGATCCACGAGCGGGGGCTGTCGGCCCTGGTCCGGTTCCTCTCCGTCCGCGCGGAGCTGTTCCGGACGATCTACTTTCACCGCACGGTGCGGGCGATCGACCTGAGCCTCCAGGACCTGTTCATCGAGAGCAAGCAGGACTTGTTTCCCGGCAATCCGATCGAGCACCTCGACGAGTACCAGCGGCTGACCGAGTGGTCGCTTTTGGTGAAGGTGGCCGACTGGCACCGGTGCACGGACCCGCGGTTGCGGGCGCTGGGTGGGCGGTGGCGGGAGTTCCTGGCCCGGCGCATGCACTGGAAAATGGCCTGCGAGCGGATGGTCTTCTTCTCGCCCGGCCAGGCGGAGGGGGCCAGCGTGTTCAGCGACGAGGATGCCTTCCAACGGCAGGTCCGCAAGCAGTTGCCGGCGGACCTGCGGGACCTGCCGTTCCGCGTGGACATTCCGCGGCACGTCTACCGCCCGGAGGCCCTGGCCCCCACGGCCGACCAGAACTTCCTTTTCGATCCGGCGACGGGCAAGATCCACCGGCTGAGCGAGCGGGAGCTGTTCCGGCGGATCGCCGCCAGTTTCCGCATCTGCCGCATCTACGCCCAGGACGACCGGCACAACGCCGAGCTGGCGGCGGCCATGGACCGGATCACCGGCACCGCCGCCGCCGACGATATCACGAATATGTAGCTCCTGTCACGGGTTGACGGGGCGCATTCGTACTGGGACAATGAGCCCGTTCCGTTTATGCTCGCAAACGTGCGGTTGCTGATCCGTTCGGATGAAAAGGGGAGTTGACCATGATTGCAAGGTTCAATCGACTTAGCCTGTTGTGGGGCGTGCCCGGAATCCTGATTCAAATCGGCGGCTACATCGCGGGAAATGTTGCCGGGGCGTCGTCCGCGTCCCAGTCCCCGCCGGCCATTACCCGCCTGGTTGTCTTGCTCGGCACGGTTCTGTTGATGATCGGTCTGGCTTACTACGCCAAGGCGAAGGGGCGCCATCCAGCGTGGTGCCTTATGGGGTTCCTCTCGATAATCGGGCTGATTGTGCTGGCGTGCCTCAAGGACAAGGCGCCGGGCGAGAAATGAGACGGCGTACCAAACTGGTTCACGAGGGTCAATACGTGGCCGAGGTGGATGTCGAGTTGATCGAAACCGATGAGGGGTGGTCCCCTTACCTCTCGCTCGAAGACGCCTACCGGCTCGATGATGTGCGTGACGCGCTGCGCCGCCGCGACATCCGCACGGCCTCCCGGTCCGCCCGCGTTTTCACCCTTACGCCGATAACCGGCTGACTGCGATGGCAATGAACGAATACGACAATCCGCTGGTTACGCGTTACGCCTCCGCCCGGATGAACGAGCTGTGGAGCCCGCAGCGGAAGTTCAGCACGTGGCGGCGGCTGTGGGTGGCCCTGGCGGAGGCCGAGGCGGAGCTGGGCCTGCTGATCACGCCCGGGCAGATCGCCCAACTGAAGGCCCACGTCGACAAGATCGACTTCGAGGCGGCCGAGGCCCACGAGCGGCGGCTGCGGCACGACGTCATGGCCCACGTCCACGCCTACGGCGACGCCTGCCCAGACGCCCGGGCCATTATCCACCTCGGCGCGACCAGTTGCTACGTGACCGACAATACGGACCTGCTCCTCTTGCGGGAGTCGCTCGGGCTGGTCCGCGACGGCATGGTGGCGGTCATCGACCATCTGGCCCGATTCGCCCGGCGGTACCGCGACCTCCCCTGCCTGGCCTACACGCATCTCCAGCCGGCCCAACCGACCACCGTCGGGAAGCGGGCCTGCCTGTGGGCCCACGACTTCGTGCTGGACCTCGCCGAGATCGAGCACCGCCTGGCGAGCCTCAAGGCCCTGGGCTCGAAGGGCACCACCGGCACCCAGGCCAGCTTCCTGGCCCTCTTCCAGGGCGATCATGATAAGGTCCGGCAGCTCGAAAGGCTCGTCTGCCGCAAGATGGGCTTCGCCGAGAGTTACGCCGTCACCGGGCAGACCTACCCGCGGAAGATCGACGCCCAGGTGCTGGCCGTTCTGTCGGGCATCGCCCAGAGCGCCCACAAGATGGCGACCGATCTGCGGCTCCTGGCCCATCGCAAGGAGATCGAGGAGCCCTTCGAGAAGGAGCAGGTCGGCTCTTCGGCGATGGCCTACAAGCGGAACCCGATGCGGTCCGAGCGGATCTGCTCGCTGGCCCGGTTCGTGATGAGCGTCGAATCCAGCGCGGTCCAGACGGCGGCCGTCCAGTGGCTCGAGCGGACCCTGGACGACAGCGCCAATCGCCGCCTGGTCCTCCCCCAGGCATTCCTGGCGACCGACGCGGTGCTGATCCTCTGCCAGAACGTGACCGAAGGGCTGGTCGTGTATCCCCGGGTGATCGGGGCGAACCTCCAGGCCGAGCTGCCTTTCATGGCCACGGAGAACATCTTGATGGCGGGCGTGGCGGCCGGGGGCGACCGCCAGGACCTGCACGAGCGGATCCGCCGTCACAGCCAGGCCGCCGCCGCCGTGGTGAAGGAGCAGGGCAGGCCGAACGATCTCATCGAGCGGCTGGCGGCCGACCCGGCCTTCGCCAAGGTCGATCTCGGGGCCGTCTGGGCGCCCGCCGAG